>JAILRI010000221.1 GCA_024698555.1 Lachnospiraceae bacterium | reverse complement strand
GCGATCATATTCCAGGGAAAAGGTTTCCTTAAGCCCCAGACATTTTTCAACATCCTGAATGCAAACGCAGCGCTCATTATCCTTTCCTGCGGAATGAGCCTGGTAATGATCACCGGCGGGATCGATATCTCGGTCGGCGGCGTTACAGCCCTTGTAAGTATGTGCTGCGCCGTATACCTCGATTTCAAGGGGGGAAATGTCGGCGTATCGATGCTCATAGCCATCGGCATCGGCCTGGCCTACGGTATCGTACAGGGATTCCTGGTAGCGTATCTCGACATACAGCCGTTCATCGTCTCTCTTGCCGGTATGTTCTTTGCAAGAGGTATGACGACGATCGTTAACACGAACCCCTTCAACGTTGCAAACGAAAGCTTCGTTGCACTGAAGGATACCAGGATCGTTGTTCCCGGAATGGGTTCGGTAAACAAGCTCGGTAAATATGTGGATGCATATGTTGAGATAGGCGTTATCGTTGCCATCATCGTAGTCATCCTGATGTTCTGCCTGTTAAGATGGACAAAGCTCGGCCGAAGCTTTTATGCGGTGGGCGGAAACAAGCAGAGCGCGCTGATGCTCGGTATCAACGTTAAGAGGACCAAGTTCCTTTCACACCTTATCTGCTCACTCCTTGCGGGCATCGGCGGATATGTATACTTTCTCCACGTAGGAAGCGGCGCTGCGACTCATGCGCAGGGTGCAGAGATGAACGCCATCGCTTCCTCCATAATCGGTGGAACGATGCTTACCGGAGGTGTCGGAAATATCATCGGAACGTTCTTCGGAGTGCTTTCCTTAAGTACGATACAGAACATCGTTTCCTCTGCCGGTCTTGACCAGGCGTGGTGGACAGGTATCACCATCGCGGCAATGCTGTGTATCTTCCTTGTGATCCAGTCGGTGGTAATGGCAAGGAAGAAGAGGGCAATGAAGAAGTAAGACGCATGCATAGTCTGAAGAAGCTTAACAGAATAACAGCAGTATTTGGTCTTATCGCTGTGCTTCTTGCGGGAGGCTGCGGGGTAAGCTATGAGGAGGATCTTCCGGATCCCGGACAGGTCGGTTCCGAAGAGCTTATCACCGTAGGCTTCTCCCAGGTGGGAGCCGAGTCGGACTGGAGAAAGGCCAATACCGAATCCATGCAGTCCGCCTTTACAAGGGAGAGGGGTTATGAGCTGATCTTTGAGGACGCCCAGCAGAAGCAGTCCAATCAGATAACAGCCATAAGGACCTTTATCCAGCGTGAGGTGGACTACATTGTTTTGGCCCCGGTGACGGAGGACGGCTGGGATACGGTCCTTGCGGAGGCAAGGGATGCTAACATACCCGTGATCATTGTTGACAGACAGGTTGCCGTGAAGGACAAGGATCTGTTTACCTGCTGGATAGGCTCTGATTTTGAGCTGGAGGCAAAAAAGGCCTGTACCTGGCTTGAGGATTACTGCAGGATGAAGAGGATATCGGCGAACGATATCTATATCGCGGATATCCAGGGGACCATCGGGTCTTCCGCGCAGATAGGAAGGTCGAAGGGGCTAAAGGAAGCCGTAAGGAAGAACGGCTGGCATCTCGTGGATGAGGTTCCCGGAGAATATACGCAGGCAAAGGGAAGGGAAGCTACGGCTCGCCTTTTACAGTCCCACAAGGATCTTAACGTGATCTACTGCGAAAACGACAACGAGGCCTTCGGAGCTCTTGAAGCGATAGAGGCAGCAGGAAGAAAGGCCGGCGGAAATCTTAGGGCCGGCGAGATAATGGTGATATCCTTCGACGGGGTCAGCGAGCTTGCGATAGACGATCTCAGGAACGACAGCATATCCTGTATAGGCGAATGCAATCCTCTTCACGGGCCGAGGGTAAGGAAGGTCATAGACGATCTGGAAAACAATATAGTGCCGGAAAAGTACGAATATGTGGACGAAGATATCTTCAGTGCCTTTGAGGACCTTACCGAGATCACGGTGGAGGGCAAGAACTATCCTGTGAAGATAATCGGAAAATAGTGTTGCATAATTTGTGGTTTGAGAGTATAGTTATACAGGATATTGTATTAGCAGCCGTTATGGTGCGGCAAAATGATCAGGAGGAAGAATATCATGGAAAAAACAACTGCAATAATCATCGTGGTTCTGCTTGGCGGACTTGGAGTTCACAGATTCATGACAGGCAAGATCGGAACAGGTATCCTGTGGCTTTTAACAGGCGGAGTATTCGGCATTGGCTGGATCATTGATATCGTTTCGGTATGCACCGGCAAGTTCATGAAGAAGGACGGAACTCCCTGGATCATCGATCAGCAGTAAGGAGAGTTGCGGTAACATATGGATAACAAAAAGGGCTGTCAGATCTGACAGCCCTTTTGTTGTGTCAGGCGATCAGTTCCAGCTGAAATGTATGAGTCCGTATACGTACAGGAACAGGATGACGGCCGGAACGAAATATCTGAAGAGGGGTTTCATCCAGGGCTGAAGCTTCATACCCTTGCCGGTATTGGCCTCGGCGATGAAGTTATCCCATCCCCAGCCGAAGCCCCAGCAGCAGAACATGGCTATAGCCATTGAGCCCAGGGGCAGGATGTTGGTGGATACGATGAAATCCCAGAAATCAAGCCAGCTTGAGCCCTCCGCAAAGGGTTCGAAAGCAAATATGCTGAAGCCCAGGGCAGTCGTAAGTGCGAGCAGGAATATAGCCACGCCGCAGAAAATACAGCCCTTGGGACGTGAAAATCCCGAGATCTCCCTTACCATGGCAAGGATGTTTTCGCATACTCCGAGCACTGTTGACATGGCCGCAAATACCATAAGCAGGAAGAACAGTGTTCCCCAGAAGCGTCCGCCGGCCATGTTGTTAAAGACTGTAGCCATGGTATCAAATAACAGTCTCGGTCCCGCATCTACCTCGATCCCGAAGGAAGAGCAGGCCGGAAAGATAATGAGACCGGCAAGCAGGGCAACTAAGGTGTCGAGAGAGATCACATGCACCGCCTCTCCCATGATCGAGCGTTCCTTTCCTATATAGCTTCCGAAGATCGCCATGGATCCTATACCTATGGAAAGAGTAAAGAAGGCCTGGTTCATGGCGCCCACTACCACGGAAACGTTTATCCTGGAAAAGTCCGGCTTAAGATAGAATGCAAGTCCTTCCCCTCCGCCGGGAAGCATCAGGGAATGTATCGCCAGGATAATGAGCAGCACAAAAAGGGCCGACATCATTATCTTCGTGATCTTTTCAAGACCGTTTTGCAGCTTAAAGCTTAAGATGAGAAAAGCTGAGGCTACGGTGATAAAGAGGAATATTACATTTACGGAAGGGTTGGTTATCATGGGCACAAAACCGAGATCTTCTGTCTGTCCGGTAAGAAACGACCAGAAATAATATATGATCCAGCCCGTAACAACAGTGTAAAACGCCATTAAAGCAAGATTTCCGATAAGGCAGACAATACCCCAGAAGCCCCATTTTCCTCCCGGCTTTTCAAGCTTTTTATACATAAATACCGGACTTGCCTGGGCTGCGCGTCCTACGGTAAATTCCATGACAAGCACGGGCATTCCCAAAAGGATGAGGCAGAGGATATATACGAGCACAAAGCCGCCACCGCCGTACTGACCGCACATCCACGGAAATTTCCATATGTTTCCGCAGCCGATCGCACAGCCTGCGGACAGCAT
>JAILRI010000204.1 GCA_024698555.1 Lachnospiraceae bacterium | reverse complement strand
TAATATGTATTCTAACATAATTCTTGACAAAAGCAACGGGATTACGTATAGTCAAAACAAGCTGAACAATGGATTTTGCCATTATCCAGCTTGTTAATTATCTTAGGATATCTCATTTACAGAAAAACTTTCACACGCTCATATTATTTTCCTCATCCATTGTACATACGGAAAAAGAAAAGGTTCCAATCCCCTGGATTCCCATTCCGTCCCGGATAAAATCATCATAGCATAACTCATTTAGAGAACAGCGGAAAACGCATCTTCCTCTGGGGAATATCTAGCCTTCCCCAGCTGTGGACATTCGCAAAAGTCCGTTAACAACATGGTTAATAATAGATACATTGACCATCTGATCCCGCATGTTTTCACATTCGATGTATATTTCTTCGTCATCCTCTGTTTGAACGGCGGTTTCGGATACGATTCGAATGCCGTCCCGATTTAACAGTTCATCCTCCGAAGAATAGAGGATAGTAAAACCGCTTTCCCAGTGGGACATGCTATAAGATTGCCTGGCCGCAAAGCTTTGGAGAGAATCAACACCCTCTGATCCAGATGTGTCGATTGTTAGCAACGCAGTTGCGTTATAATCGCTATCATCATTATGGCTGTCAACCAGATTAACAGCAAGCTGAATCCGGAAGATCCGGAAAAAGCCTAATTCCTGTAGGCTTTCCAGGGAGAAATCAACGCTGACATCCAACTGCCCGCCGGGGAGAAGGATTCCAATGCGGCGATCGGTGCTGCCGTCACACATGTATTCATTTATTGCAAATTCCGTCAAGTTAAAAGATAGTTCGCCATCGCTGATATTCTCTAAATGAAGTTGCAGTTCTGCTTTCTCGTCAGTGTAGTTCAATCCGGTAGCAGTAATCCGCAGGCCTTCGTCCCAGAGGCAGGTTTCCTCGATCACAGCATCACGGGAGAAAACTGAAGCAAAAGAAGGCAGGGTAGCCGCAGGTTCCTCCTCCGCTTCGCCCGTAAATGATTCATCGGATACCGGCAGAGGCTCCGTGGTGGCAGTATCTTCGGACAAGACTTCCTGTTGTTCCATTTCTTCCGGCGTATACGCGATCACCGTTTTCCCGCTTCTGAAGCGTATTATGATTAATAAGGCTACAATGATCAGCAGAACTGCTCCAAAGGAGCAACCAATGATGATATAAGGCCGGGCGGCTTTCTTCTCCTGTTCCTTCGTCGCAGAGACAGAAGGATTGCATTCCGTTGTCTGTCTTGCGGCGGCCTGCTTTAGGTCGGAGTTCTGTGCAGATGTCGTTGTCTTTCCCAGCTGTGGTTCTTGGTCTGCCGATGCTCCGCAATTGTCACAAAAATATTTCAGTCGGGGAACTCTGCCCCACATTGCCTACAGATCATCTCCTATCCTTTCGTCATATTTAGAAATGGCTATATATATTATACATAACGAGCTTATCCAAAGGTCATCCACATAGTCGGCAAGCATCATTTCCAAAGGCGCCGCCGCAGTCAAAGCACTCAGTGGCAGAATCCGCCATAAGAAGCCCGCATTTTGGATATTTTTTTATGCCTGTATAACCTCCCAAAAAGAAAGAAGAGCCAAATGACACAATCTTGCCATATGACTCCCCTAAAAATTATTTTCCGCTAATGCAGCTCATATTCAAGCCGATTCTCACAACCTTTAGCCTTTTACGCCATATCATTCCATCATCTATGGCATGTTTTTAAACAGACGCTCAATACTGCCCCTGATAGCACGTATCGCATGCCTCCAGCTGGTATTGCTCAACCGCTTCCTTTACGGTGATCTTCTCTGCCTTGTCAGGATTAGTGTTCCCGCATTTTTGTTTGTTATGGAATTTCTTCCCCGTGGCTGTTTTCCACACTTCGGATTCAGGCGTCAGCGTAATGGTCTTGCCGGGGTTGTTTGCGACCGGTGCTACAACCGGTTCAGGCTCAGGCGTCGGGGCTGGCTCTGTCGTCGGTATCGGGGATGGTTCCGCCGCAGGAGCAGGTTCAATCGCAGGAACAGGATCCGGCACTTCCGTCTGGACTGGTGCAGGGATATCACCAGAAGCAACAGGCACGCCTATCTGGATATCATACCCCTGCAGCCCGGACTCCGCCGCTAGCTGTTCCAGATACCTTTCAAGGTCGATAACATCTACGTTCCCAGCCCCATATAAGGTGATCGTTCCCGCGTTATAACCGAAATCCGCATCAAATCTGTCCCCTGCGGCCTCAGCTATGGCCGCCCTCACTGCCGCGGAATATACCGCCACAAGAGCCTCCCTGTCCGTGACATCCGACAGGGTTTCAGCAGGCTGGTCAGCTATGGGGCTGGGTTCCGCAGGGATAAAGGCTATGCTGTCGGTCCCATCCGGAGGGTTTTCCGATCTTTGTAGGGTCCCGATCTGCTCCCGCTCAGAAACGATGGCAGCGCGCAGGGCGTCTTTTGTATAGACGGTTTCCCCCGTGCCCTCGATCCTCACCCCGATAACGGGATCGTCAGAAAGGGCGCGATCCTGGCCGTCTTCCTTGTTGCATCCGAACAGGAATAAGGAAATAAGCAATATGAAAATTAGTCTCTTCAGCCGGCATAGCATTTCGGTTTATTCCTTCCTGCTCCATAATAATATATTACCTCGCTGCATATTTATAATTGATTATTTATACATTATCGGGCTTATCCAAAGGTCATTAACATAGTCAGCAAGCATCGTTCCCATTATTTTTTCATCTTTGGATAATTCTATCGTCCGTTTAGGCACTGTAAATGAAATCACCTTTACCTGGTCACCTTGGATTGTATCTGCAAAGGCATAATACTCAATTTCGTCAAATACATCGTAACCTTTATTTTTTATTAAGTCATCGACATTGAAATAGTTTTGTTCAATTGTCATTTCTCTTGTAAGGCTCGGGGTGATTTTTACTGAAACTATAGCTACAGCGCCGTTTGTCACCACTGATTTAAGCTCTCCGAATTCTATTTCCGGCTCCATGGAAACACCGGTTCCTCCATTTGCGGCTTTGTCATAGTTCATAGATACATATGCATAAACCAGGAAGGCTTCATTTGGAGTAATCCCATATTTATCAGCAATCTCCTGGCCGACCTTTTCTTCATATGCCTCTATTTCATCATCATTCCCATCTTCCGGAAAATTATCACCATATATGGCCTCATAGTATTCTTTGTACAGGCTTATCATCATCTCATTGGGCATATTAAGGGCGGCGACCTCCGGCCATTCATTCGCATCAACCCCGTTGGAAGGGGCTTCAGGTTGCTCAAAAGGAAAATCCACCGTTTCTTCAGGAGATTTCACTTCATTCTGTGCGTACTCCTGGACTGCTTCCTGTCTTGTAAGAGTTTCGCCTGACGCTGTATCAATATTAGTTCTTGTTTCTGTCTGTACGGATGTCCTTGAGGAAACGCCCGAATCAGGCGTAGATGCTACACCGATTATTATTCCCAGAAAAGACGCCCCAAGACAAACAATGGTAAGGACTCCGCTCTTTTGGGTATCGACCTTCCTTGCTTTTCTGATAATGAACATTATCAGAAAAACCCAGAAACCTAATACCCCAAACATGAATAGAAGCATCCCAAAAGTATCCATGATAACCTCCTTGCATCCCAGTTCCACATGGTTTCAATAAAAAAGCCGCTGCCAGCCGTGCCATTTGCCAAGAATAGTTACTTGCTTCCGTATGCCATGCCAGGATCTCCTTGAGCATGAAAAAATTGTACCATATCAGGTATCGCTTTTCCAGTCGATGCTATTGATGACAGCAAAAAAGCAAAACACATATTTACATTCCCCAGGATATGTCAAATATACATTCAAACCTTTTTATACTTGTATATAAAATTAACAGCGTTATTCATCTGGAAAGCGAGCATCCTGTTGCTAAATACCAATATGTGTTGTCGGGGATATGACATAATGCTAAAAACCAATGACAAACAGATGCTTTACCTTTCAATAAGGAATAGTAAAATTGGCTCAGGATGCGATTGATTCGTTGAACAGTACAATCCGTGGATATCCGGGATGTGGCGTGGATTAACGTATCATTATGTGTCAGTCGGAAAAGGATATGAGTGAAGAGAGAGGGAAAGTGTTAAGCTACGAAAGAGGAAATACATTATTTTTACAGAAAAAAATAGAAAAGATGAAAGAATGAACAGAAAATGCTGATCGGTATTTTCTGCCAAATGATTTTTCGGAGATAGAAAAAGATAAGAATGAAAAGGATGAGAGCCTTCACAGAAGACTCTTTTTCATTTGGAACATCCAATGTAGAAGCTTATTCCGCCGTCCCTTATGAGGACGATGATTATTCTGAACACAGTCTACTCAAGCATATTGCAAGGGCTAAGGATTGCAGTTTCCGCAGGGGTTATATCCCATTGCTATTACCCCATCCCTTGTGCCGGTAAATATCTGTTTGTTTTTTTCTTTCATACTGTTTACGCTTTTGCAGCCAGGGTAGTGGAATCTATTGGTATTGGTGTTCAGGATATATGTCTGAGCCTCAGCTGCAGGAGCCTGGACACTGCTTATATTGGATCGGTCAGAGGCATCCGGGGATGGAGTGAACGAGCTGTCGAAATATAGTATTTCCGTATCTGATGATTTCTGGCCGGCTCCTGCGTCCGCTAGAGTATTCGCATCAAAGTTTTTCGAAGTGCTGAAATAAACCGCATTCCCGTCGCTTACGCAGGTTATATCTCCCTGCATGTCTGTCCTGAATACATTTGCGCCTGCATCCCGAAGGCGGCTTAGGACATTTTCAGTTGGATGGCCATAGGAATTGTCTGCTCCGACAGATATAACTGCGTATTCGGGAATGACTTCCCTTAAGAACTGATATCCCGTAGAGGAATCGCTTCCATGGTGGGCTACCTTAAGGACGGTGCTCTTTAATGTCCGGCCTGAGGCAATGATAGAGCTTTCTTCCTCCTGCTGGGCATCGCCCGTGAACAGAAAGGAGGTATTCCCGTATACGATCCTGAGAACTATGGAATTGTTGTTATCATTGCTGTCTTTATTTATCGGGCCAAGTACTGTTACGGTTGCGGAGCCAAGGCTGAAGGAATCGCCCGGTCCAGGGACGGTTATTGTTTTTCCCTGGGAGGAAAGGTATTTCTTGAAATTATTGAACGTCTTCGTGTCGCCTTCTGTAACAGAGCAATATGCCGTGCCTACAGTCGCATAGTTCAATGCACCTGAGAGACCTCCAATGTGGTCTGCGTCCGCATGGGTCGCCACCATGACATCGATATATTGGATTGAACGGTTTTTTAAAAACGAGTAAATGAGGTTTGATTTTTTCGCGTTTCCGCCGTCTATGAGCATGTAATGTCCATCACATTGCACAAGGGCTGAGTCCCCCTGTCCGACATCTATGAAATCGATCCGGAAGGATGGCTTGCTATCCTGCGCATAGCTCTTTACGGGCAGTAGCAGGAGAGCAATGATTATCCCTGATACTGCAAGAAATATGTGTTTGAGATGTCTTAAGTAATCTTTCGTAATCAAGCCCTCCAACCCAGATACCCTGTTATCGAGCTATCCCGGCTCCTGACACTATTATATTAACTCATTTTGAAAGAAGAATGCCAACTTGTCATATACTGTATAGAAATCATTATACACTAGTAATTATTAACAAACTATAGAAAAATAAGCACTATTACTAATACCGACAATACATACAAAAATTATTTCTCTGATTTATACATCATGCCATGCCGTCTATTCTTTCAGTCAGTCAGCCTTTTTGATATAATTATACCGTAATGGTCGGCACTAGAGGGACAAAGCTTATGAAATGCCAATACTGCGGAGATGAGATAGGCCCAAAGACCAGATTCTGCGCTTCCAGTGAGTCGCAGATATAATATCAGATGCGGAGGGAGCCAAGCCGGTTTCTGTAGTGACAGTGCCTGTGCACGGGGAGGGGAGAACCGTGGATCTTGAACCGGGTACGATGGTTTGGATTTCCAAAACAGGTGAGAAATTCTACAACAAGAACAACTGCGGAAACATGGATTCGTCTGCGGCCACGAGGATGACGGTTGAAGAGGTCCGGAGTCTCGATAAGGAAGCCTGTGCAAAGTGTTATTGATGAAAAACAAGAAAGCATTTTTTATAATTTTCATAGTTATCCTTTGAAGGGTATCGAAACGACAGATACTTTACTGATTTTACACAGGAAACATTGCACGAATTTATTGAGGGATTTCATGAGATTACGATTACAGAAGAGTGGGTGTCTTCCGATGTCCGCCCGGGCAGGAGTGATGAGAAGTGGTTGAATATAATCTTGAAGAAAAAAGTATTGAGCCTGCAGAAATAGTTCGTACCGATGTAATGACCGGTGACAGAGATAAGCGGATGTATCTCTATTACCAGCTTATACGAAGCATTGAAAAAGCATCACAGATAGACATCATCGTATCTTTTCTTATGGAATCTGGTGTAAGGATGCTGCTGAAAGAGTTGAATCATGCTCTGGATCGTGGTGCTCGAGTGAGGATATTGACCGGCAACTATCTTGGAATCACGCAACCGTCCGCATTGTATCTGATAAAACATGAGTTGAAAGACCGGGTAGATCTTCGCTTTTATAACGAGAAAGAGAGATCTTTTCATCCCAAGTCATACATATTCCACTATAAGGATTACAGTGAGATATACATAGGGTCTTCTAACATTTCAAGAAGTGCGCTTACATCCGGGATAGAGTGGAATTATCGATTCAGTAGTCAGACAGACATCCGGAATTATGAAAAGTTCTTTGCTACGTTTGAAGATCTGTTTGAAAACCATTCCATTTTAATTGATGATAAGAGGCTAAAAGAGTATTCAAAGAACTGGCACAGACCGGCTGCCTCAAAGGATCTGGATCGTTACGACGAAAGTGAATTTGATCAGAGTTACAATGTGGTTCCGTTTTATGAACCGCGCGGGGCACAGATAGAAGCGTTATGTGCATTGGAGAACACCAGAGCAGAAGGTGCAACGAAAGCTTTGGTTCTGGCAGCAACCGGTGTAGGAAAAACAGCTTTGGCGGCCTTCGATTCAAAGGGTTATGAGAGAATACTGTTTGTTGCGCACAGAGAGGAAATATTAAAACAGGCGGCATCAACTTTTCAGATTATCCGTGGATCTGATGAATTTGGCTTTTTCAACGGCGAAACAAAGTGTATAGACAAACCTGTAATATTTGCATCTGTCTCAACGCTTGGAAACTGCAGATATCTTAATGACGAATACTTTAAGCCGGAGTATTTTCAGTATTTGATCATCGATGAAATACATCATGGGGTTACGGAACAATATAGACGGATAGTCGATTATTTCAGACCGGAGTTTATGTTGGGACTGACAGCGACTCCGGAGAGAATGGACGGCAGAAGTATATATGAAATATGTGATTACAATGTGCCGTATGAGATACCTCTCAGAGAAGCAATTAACAAAGGAATGCTCGTTCCTTTTCATTATTATGGGATTTATGATGATACAACGGATTATGCCGGTGTTCGTCTAGTCAAAGGCCATTTTGATGAGAATGAATTAAATGTCCGTTATATCGATAATGAACGCCGTTATAACCTGATCTACAAATATTATTGTAAGTATGGATCTCACCGTGCGCTTGGTTTCTGCTGTTCAAGAGTGCATGCAGAAGACATGGCCAAAGCATTTTCGCGAAGAGGGATACCTTCGGCTGCAGTTTATAGCGATGCAGATGGAGAGTATTCCAAAGACCGGAATGAAGCGATTCAGTTGCTGAAGAATGAAGAGATCAGAGTTATCTTTTCCGTTGATATGTTTAATGAAGGCGTTGATATCACGTCCGTGGATATGGTTATGTTTTTGAGGCCTACAGAATCGCCTGTTGTTTTCTTGCAGCAACTTGGAAGGGGATTAAGGCGCGACCGGGGGAAAGATTATCTTAACGTCCTGGACTTTATCGGAAACTATGAAAAGGCGGGAAATGTTCGGTACTATCTTTTTGAGGGCGCGGGCAAAGAAGGAAAAACATATGATCCGGCAGATAGAATGGCTTTACCGGATGACTGCATAGTGGACTTTGATATGCGATTGATCGACTTGTTTCATGAGATGGACAGGAAGCAGATCAAGCTGAGAGATCGTATAAAAAATGAATATATTCGCATCAAAGAGCAGCTGGATCATAGGCCGCTCCGGATGGATATGTTCACATATATGAGAGATGATATCTATCAGCTTACGATAGAACACTCTAAAGACAATCCGTTCAAGAGATATATGGAGTATCTTTACGAACTGGATGACCTGTCTGCTGAGGAAATGGTAATATACAACGGTCTTGGTAGGGAATTCATAAATCTTCTCGAGAATACAAGTATGTCCAAGGTATATAAAATGCCTGTGTTGAAAGCTTTTTATAACCAGGGAAATGTATTGATGAAAGTGACGGAGGAACAACTGCTTACAGCTTGGAAAGATTTTTTTAACACGGGAACAAACTGGAAAGATCTTGATAAAGATATGACTTATGAGAAGTACCGTTCAATATCAGATCGTGATCATATAAAGAAGATTCTTCAGATGCCAGTTCATTTTTTGCAGGAATCCGGGAAAGGATTTTTCATAAAAAGAGACGGATGCGCTCTGGCATTATGTGATGATCTAAAAGATGTTGTTGGAGATAAATGCTTCTGTATTCACTTCAGGGATGTCATCGAGTATAGGACAATGGATTATTACAAGAGACGCTATGATAGCGTAAAGTAAAAAACGAAGGGTGGTAATTTTATATTACTACATACAGATGAGATTCAGTAATAAGAGGGAGAAACTATGTTTGGGAAATTAAAAGGAAAAGCATTGATCGGTGCTTTGGCGGTATTAGATGCGGTTTTGGCAGGTACTGTCGTTGCGCTGACAAGGAAACTTATAAGAAATACAGCCCAAAATGAGGTGGTTGACGCAGTCATAAAGGAAAATGAAGAAAATGTCGGGGAGAGTGTGGCTAACGTAGAAAGTAGTGCTTCCTGCGGAAAAGAAGATATAGGAAAAAAAGATTATATCTGATATTCATATATAAAAAAACAAAGGAAAGGAGATATTATTAGCATGGCAAAATCATTAGTAGCGTATTTCAGTGCGAGCGGAGTTACAAAGAAACTGGCAGAGAATCTTGCAGAAGCAATCGGAGCAGATCTGTTTGAAATCGTGCCGGAGCAGATTTATACGGATGCTGACCTTAACTGGCAGGATCAGAATAGCAGAAGCTCTGTAGAGATGAAGGACAGGGCGTGCAGACCTGCGATAGCGTCCAAAGTTGAGAATATGGCACAATATGACGTTGTGTTCGTGGGATTTCCTGTGTGGTGGTATCGTGAGCCTTCGATCATTGATACATTTGCTGAGGAATATGATTTTGGCGGAAAGACGATCGTTCCTTTTGCAACATCGGGAATGAGCGGGATAGGAGAATCCGGCAGGAATATA
>JAILRI010000188.1 GCA_024698555.1 Lachnospiraceae bacterium | reverse complement strand
ATCTTCTGGCTTCCGGAGGAAGTACATCCTGTTCCGCCGCAGACCAAAACATGTGAACGATACATAGTGTTTCCTCCTGAAATCAATTATTTACTGCACCGATCGTGTACTCGCTGACAACCTGACCGCGGATCAGATGGCGGTCAACCACCTCGAGTGCCTTCTCGGGATTCATCTTAACATAAGTAACCTTATCCTTGCCGGGTTCAAAAACCTCTACGATGGGCTCGTACTGGCACAATCCGATACAGCCGGTCTGTGTAACAGCCACATTTTCAAGCTTTTTCTCCTGAACCGCATCGGAAAGAGCTGTAAGAACAGGTCTTGCACCGCTTGCGATACCGCAGGTAGCCATACCTACCACTACCCTGATGCCGCTTTCGTCTTCGTTACGAAGGGAAACGCTGCCCTGCATCTTCTCTCTGATTGCCTTTAACTCCTCAAGAGACTTCATTTTGGTTCCTCCTTATATAGTCTTAAACTTCATAATTGGACGTTTTCTGTAACTTCCGCCGTATTCTCTTTTAAAAAATCCCTGATATATGCCGATACCTCAGGCTCAGCAAAACTCACATCACCCAGAACTTCCCTGAACTGCCTCGTATCCAGCGTAAATTCCCTGCCGTCCACGCTATAGTTATAAACAAAGTCCATGTGTTCATTCATGGTGATGAGCATATGCATGGTGCTGACCATGTCACCGAGCGGCATTCTGTCTATGCTGTCCAGCATAAAAACAGCCGTAACCACGGTACCGACGCCAAGCTCCGACTCTATGCCGAAACTTCCCCCGCTGCTTTCAGCAGCCATCTTGAAGAACGGAACGCCCAGTCCCACCTTTCTGGTAGTTCTGGTCGTAAAGAAAGGATCCGTAACTGCCTCCACCTGTTCCTTCGACATTCCGCAGCCGTTGTCCTTTATGATCACGGTCAGCGTGTTCTGTCCGGAATCGGCACGAACGGTCAGCTCAACCAGACTGGCTTTCGCCTTTACACAGTTCTCCGCAACATCAAGTATATTCAGGGATATTTCAGGCATCATAGGCGGATCACCTCATGTCTTATTCGTATTTATCAAGGATTTCCTGAACCTTGTCAGGAGTCAGTCTTCCGTAGACATCATCATTGATCATCATGACAGGAGCCAGACCGCAGGCGCCGACGCAGCGGCAGGCATCAAGCGAGAACTTGCCGTCAGCGGTGCACTGACCGCTGTCTATGTTCAGTATGCTCTTGATCTTCTCAAGAACCTCACCTGAACCCTTAACATAGCAGGCAGTACCCAGACAGACTGAAATCTTGTACTTTCCCTTCGGATACAGTGAAAACTGAGAGTAGAATGTTACTACGCCATATACTTCCTCGATCGGCACATTCAGCTCTTCGGCAATGATCTTCTGAACCTCATAGGGAAGGTATCCGTAGATCTCCTGTGCCTGCTGGAGTACCGGCATAAGCGCGCCTCTCTCGTCTTTGAGATCGGCAATGACCTTGCGCAGCTTTTTTTCCTGTTCAGGCGTGCCATTAAACGGGATATTCCTTAAAGAACCCATTCCAAAACCTCCTTGTGATTATTGTATAAACGCATTCCGGCCCCAAGGGCTGGCATATAATATAAGTATACCATCACAGGGAAATAAAATCAATTGTGAATAAAGACTTTTTTTCTTATCATTTTTGCACAAATTTGATATCAAAAATTGTTTGAATTTGTTCAAAATATATGTTATCATTTTTTTGACGTCTTTGAAGGAATGTGACCATTCAGGACGACAGTTTCAGTACTATCATGGGAAAGGAAGAATTATATGACCATCCAGGATGTAAAAGAAATACTGCACGCCACCTTCATCTGCGGCGAGGAGCAGAAGGACAGGGAGATCCACTCTGCCTGCGGTTCCGATATGATGAGCGATGTTCTTGCGTTTGTCAAGGATCAGGCAGTCCTTCTCACCGGTTTATGCAATCCGCAGGTTATCAGGACCGCCGAGATGATCGATCTGTATTGCATTGTCTTCATCCGCGGAAAGAAGCCCACTCAGGAGATGATCGAAATGGCGCGGGACCGTGAGATCGCGATCCTGTGTACCGACCACCGCATGTTCAATGCCTGCGGCATGCTTTATGACAATGGGTTACGCGGAGGTGTTCCGTATTGAGTGAGAGCATAAATCTTAATTATATCATTACCACAGAGGACTTTACCCGTGCCGGAGAAGCCTCCGGCGACGTTAAAGCCAAGCTGAAGATGATGGGTGTATCTCCCGAGATCGTACGCAAGGTATCCATTGCCATGTACGAAGGAGAGATCAACATGGTCATCCACGCCGGCGGCGGTACCATAGACGTTATCATCACTACCGATGACATTACCATGATACTGAAGGATAACGGTCCGGGCATAGCCGATATAGACCTTGCCATGCAGGCCGGTTATTCCACCGCGTCGGAAAATGTCCGCGCTTTGGGTTTCGGTGCGGGCATGGGTCTGCCCAACATGAAAAAATACTCCGATGAGATGACTATAGATACCGAACTCGGCATCGGCACGACCGTTACGATGAAGGTATACTTCAAGCCTCAGCAGTAGCCATTCGGAACTCCCGCCCCGGGTTTGCCCATAACAGCTGTTATTTTAACTATCGCGCGTTTTCCGGAACGGATACGGTATATCAAAAACATAAAGGATCTTCTATACCATGGCCGATTTTTTCACTTCCGTCCACCTGGACGAGTCTCTGTGCAAGGGCTGTATCAACTGTATCAAACGATGCCCCACGGAAGCGATCAGGGTACGCAACGGCAAGGCCGTCATTACCACCAAATACTGCATAGACTGCGGGGAATGCATCCGGCAGTGTAAAAATCATGCCAAGCTGCCCACACACGACAGCATGGATGAAATGAAGCGTTTCAAATACACTGTCGCTCTGCCGGCTCCGTCGCTCTACGCCCAGGTCAATAATCTCGATGACATCAATATCGTTCTGAGCGGCTTAAAGCGCATGGGATTTGATGATGTATTTGAAGTAGGACACGCTGCTGAGATCGTGTCCGCTATTTCCCGCAAATATGTGCCGGCTCACAAGGATGACTGGCCTATCATAAGCACCGCGTGCCCTTCCGTGACCAGGCTTATCAGAGTACGTTTTCCCAATCTCATAGAGCATCTGCTGCCCATAAAGCCGCCCATGGAGATCGCCGCTGAGATGGCAAGGCAGCGCGCGCTTGCAAAGACCGGGCTGCCCTCCGAAGATATCGGTATTTTCTTTTTATCGCCCTGTCCCGCAAAAGTAACGTCTGTCAAGTCACCCTTGGGATATTCCCACAGCGATGTTGACTGTGTTTTATCCATCAAAGATATTTATCCCAGATTGATCTCGGCAATGAAGGAAGTGGTTGAAGAAGACAAGGTCGAAGAGCTTTCCGAAACTGGCAATATCGGCATCAGCTGGGGTTCTTCCGGCGGTGAGGCCGGCGGGCTTCTGACAGATTCCTATCTGGCCGCCGATGGGATTGAAAATGTTCTGAAAGTGCTCGAAGATCTGGAAGATCAGAAATTTGCCAACACACTTTCTTTCATAGAGCTCAACGCGTGTCACGGAGGCTGCGTGGGCGGAGTACTTGCTGTCGAAAATCCGTTCCTTGCAAAGGTCAAGCTGAAGAGCCTGCGTAAATACATTCCCATCGCTCGCACGCACGATGCTCCCGATGACATTCACCCTGAATGGGATGAACCGGTCAAATATGAACCTGTATTTACCTTAGGCGACAGCATGATCCAAAGCCTGATGCTTATGAAGAAGGTCGATGAGCTGACCGAAAGCTTCCCCGGACTAGACTGCGGTTCATGCGGCGCTCCGACCTGCCGCGCTCTTGCCGAAGATATTGTCAGGGGCAACGCCAGCGAAAAAGACTGCATACATGTATTCAAAGAGTATGTGCATAAACTCTCCGATGAGTTTTCACACCTGAAATAACACTTTTATTCCCGGAAAGGTATCTGCCATGACCGTTCAAAACCTTATTGACGCCAACATTTTCACTGTCCTCAATGCTGCGGACACCGATAAAGAAATAACCAAAGTTTTCTGCTGCGACCTGCTCAGTGTCGCCATGAGCAAAGCTCCTGCCTCAGCCTGCTGGATCACCATTATGGGCAATATAAATACACTGGCTGTAGCCTCGCTTACAGACAGCGCCTGTGTAGTTCTTGCCGAGGGCACCTCACTCGAAGACAGTGTAATAGAAAAGGCCGCTCAGCAGGATATCACGCTCCTGCGGACCGACCTTCCGATCTTTGACGCGGGACTGAAGGTTCAGTCCCTGCTGGGGTAAGCGCATTCCTGCTATCTTCCCCTTCTTTTTGCTACGTTGTCTGCCGTCCAGAATTTACCCGACATCGCAGAATTTCTATAGACCGCAAACTCACTTGCGGTCTTTTCCATCTCGTGAACCCTGTTTTCATCAGGTTTCTTTCCGTTCTTTAAATCGTCCATCAGCATCCCGATATTAAGATTCAGCAAAGTCATGGTCTGTGCCATACTCTGCATAATCTTCAATACGGCTTTGCCGTCATGCCTGATGAAATCAACCATTTCGCTCTGAGTAATACACATGACCAGACAGTCTGAATAGGCAACGACAGTATGCAGCGACGGTGAACCCAGTAACGCCCCCATCTCCCCGAAGCATGCCTGGGGACCGATGATCCCCAGCAGGGTTTCCTTTTCAGTACCGTATCCCAGATATACTTCGGCATGTCCGTCCAGGAGCTTGTACATTTCCTTTTTTGTTTCTTCTTCCTTCAGAATCACTGTGCCTTGTGAAACTCTGAATATCTTGCCCTTATATTCCATATGTGCCCCCCTTAATTCATCTGCATAACACGATCATAATCATATCCCCTGTCCGGTACGATCCTTACCGGTCTAAGCTCAAAATACACTACCCCGTTTTCCTTTACAGGAATATCAAACACAGCTTCATCCGTTTCTGTTGCAAGCCTCCTGGTAAATGTCGCCGGATAGGCTCCGCTCTTGATCAGTTCCGTCTGCTCTTTGGTCAGATGCGCCGGTTCACCGATATCATGCCAGATTTTTAACGGATTACAGGTTTCCTCATCTACGATACGCGTGATAAGAGTGTATTCATGCTCTGACCGACTCTCGTCGCCACAAGTCTTTACCGGAACATGATATTCATTGGTAAAATGCTTTCCGGCACGCTTAAGCGACATATTCCATGTGATACCTCTTACCGAGCCGTCAGGCAGTCTGACCATAACCGTGGTATCGTCCTTATATATGCATTCAGCCCCTTCCGCTTTCATGTATTTGAAAAAAACAAATGTCCAGAAAGTAGGCTTCGGAATGCAACCATTCGCAACCAGGCCGAAGCCGCCGTGGAAAGGCGTAAAAGGAACTCCGCCTTCCTCAAACAGATCTCCGAAGGTCCAGTAAGAATACGCGACATTGTCATCACCGAGCCTGGAGAGCTGATGAGCGATATAAGCGGCATTCTGATTGGTATCATGCAGCGGGCAGTTCGGGATATATGAGGTGTTAAACTCCGTAATATGTATCGGCAGCCCCTTAAATTCTTCGTATTCATCAATGATCTCGCGGGTGGAGTGCAGGTCGGGGAAGCCGTCGTCCACATTCTCGGGATCCATCAGTTCCGCATAGCCGTAGTGTCCTAAGCGTTCCGGGAAAGTAGTCGCGTAATGATGCCTCGAAACGTAATCGACCGCAATATTCTGTTCATGGCAGAATTTCATAAATGCAGTGATCCACGGCTTGTCCGAGCCGCCGCACACCGCGGGACCTCCGACCTTAAATGCGGGATCGACCTCTTTCACCGCTTCAAAAGACACCTTGAAAAGCTTGAAATATTCCTCCATATCCGCCTTGTACCAGAAGCCGGGCAGATTAGGCTCATTCCATACCTCGACCGGCCAGCCCACAACCTCTTCACGTCCGTATCTTGATATCAGATGCCGCAACGTGGCCTGTATAAGCTTTTTCCAACCGTCATAGTCCTTGGGCGGAGTTGTATTGCCTTTCCAGTAAAATATGGTCTGTTCGCCGCTTGCCAGCTTGTAAGGCATAAATCCAAGCTCCAGATAGGGTCTGATACCGATCGAGAGATAAAAATCCATGACCAGATCCAAATATGTAAAATTATATTCGACAGGCGCGTTTTTATCGAAGAAGCTCATATCCTGATAAATGGCCATGTCATCACAGAACAGACCATGTCCGCGTATATGTTTGAATCCGATGTAGTCCTGTACAAACTTAAGCTGATCCTGATATTCCTTCTGCAGGGCCAGTCCCATGCGTCCGGTGCCGATACAACTGTCCACATGATTGTTGAAAACGTATTCCTTCGAAGAATCTCCCCTGATCACTCTCTTTTCCATAATCCATACCCCTTCTAAATTCCATGCCTATTACCACACTGCAGGACATCGTCCGTTTATTATTTCAAGCCTAGTGTTCCCGCAATTTAAAACACTTAAATATTTTGACTAAACCCCTTCAATTATGATAAAATGTGAATAGACGTTGGTTGTCCTAAAGCACGTATAAACGGAATAAACGTTGATCGAACAAAATGCCGCTTACGGAGGTGCCCTCATGCCATCCATCAGTTATGACCTGCACAT
Source organism: Lachnospiraceae bacterium (assembly GCA_024698555.1). Lineage (GTDB taxonomy): Bacteria > Bacillota > Clostridia > Lachnospirales > Lachnospiraceae > RUG11977. The sequence goes on along the minus strand of JAILRI010000188.1, from coordinate 12,478 downwards.
ACACACCTGCCTCTCGCCTTGCGGGGACGATATGAGCACTCCGGCCAATGTGGTTGGAACAGCCGCTTTAAAGGGTCTGGACTGCATTGCGATCACAGACCACAACTCATCTCTTAACTGTCCTGCCTGCATGAAATGCGGCGAGGCTTACGGTGTCATGGTCATTCCCGGGCTGGAGCTCACTACCGAGGAGGAAGTGCATGTTGTATGTCTCTTTCCCTCGCTTGAAAACGCCCTCGCCTTTTCAGAATATGTTTACCGTCACCTTCAGCCGGTAAAAAACAACCCAAAAGTATTCGGTTATCAGCAGGTAGTCAACGAAGACGACGAGGTCCAGTATGAGATAGAAAATCTCCTGATCAATGCTACAGACATCGGTTTTTCCGATGTTCCCAAAGCGCTTGCCCCCTTTAACGGTCTCATGATACCGGCCCACGTGGATAAGGATACTACAAGCCTCTTCTCAAACCTTGGTTTTGTTCCCCCCGACAGCACCTTTACCACGTTTGAATGTAAAAACATGGCAAATCTGCATAAACTTCGCGCTTCCCACCCGTACCTTGCCGACTGCCGGGTGATCACGGACTCCGACGCCCACTATATCGACCATATAAACGATCCTGTCAATTTCCTCGAAGTAAAGGAAAAAAGCATATCGGGAGTACTTGAGCTCTTATCCACACGTATACCCTTATAGATTATAACTCGCCAGGTGTCTTTTGGCAAGGCAGTAAAACAATCAAAAAAACGCAGCCCCAAAGCTGCGTTAATATAATTCCGTAAAGCAATCGCCGTTAGTCACACGCTGAAATCAAAATTACCGCCTACTGAAGGGTTGACCGAGAGCTCCATGGAGCTGCGCATCATCTGTATCAGCGCCTGTCCACCCTGCTCGCTGACGTCCAGCGTCTTCTTAAGCATACCGACAGAGGCCTGATTCGAAACCTTCGCCTGCGACATCATCACTGACAGGGCAGGAATCGCTTCCGGACTCATCTGTGAAATATCCATATGCTCACCTCCGTTTCCCGGGAATCGTGTCCGAACTGACAGTTCCAAAACTATCAAACCCGTCAATCTGCCTGCCAAACAACTGTTAAAACCTCAACCTGCCCGCCGGGACAGACCGACAGTCATTGCGAACATAACCGGCAGAACTGATAATCCCACGTTTCCCTGATACTGTGTGGACTAAAGCCAATCCGAAAAGTTAGTACGGAACCCCCGGACCACCTCGTCCACCATGTATAATGATACCACTAGTACGAGGTTTTGTCAAGTTTTTCAGCCTTCGCCCCGGCACCTTCACTCCGATGCCTTTGTCCCAATACCTTCGTTCCAATCACTTGCGCCAGCACCCGGTCAAGTAAAACACCCCGGCAATTCCTTCACACCTCTCGCCCTGCACACTACTGAGGTCGGACCCTTGTAGGAGAGCGTGTTGCCATCAGTATCCGTTACTACGCAACCGGCTTCTTCAGCGATAAGTGCGGCTGCGGCATAATCCCAGAGTTGTATCTTCAACTCAAAATACATATTGCAGGAACCCATGGCCACGCAGCAGAAATCCCACACAGCCGTTCCGGACCTGCGCAGATCCACGCACAGCGGCATCAGTTTTTGGGCAATGTCAAAGGTTCTTTCCCTCAGTTCGGTGTAATACGGGGCTGTTCCGAACACGACCAGCGAATCCTTTAAAGGCGCGTCCGAGGAGTATATCCTCTCTGTGTTCAGATAAGCTCCTTCTCCGGAAACAGCCGAGAACATCATATCATCATAGGGATCAAAAACTACCGCCATGTAAGGTTTTCCGTCGCTTAAAAGGGCTATGGATACCAACGACGGGCGGTAACCGTAAATAAAGTTCGAAGTACCATCTATCGGATCGATCACAAAACAATAGCCCTTACTCATCTTGGAGGTAAATACATCCTGCCCGTCCTCTTCTCCCAGAAAAGAAGCCTCCGGGACTACCTTTTGCAGCTCTTCTATCAGAAAAGCCTGTATTTTCTCATCCGTTTCCGTACAGAAATTGGCGTGTCCCGATTTCTCCATGATCTTGGGACGCGTCGCGTCCATCATGATCTGTCCTGCCTTCCTGGCTATATCCTTGATCCTCTCTATCATTACCTTTTCTCCTGTTTTTCTTCCCCTATAAAAACCGGCATTCAGCAAGAACAATCCCCTAAATTACATACTTACCGCTTTCTGCGGTTTTCCAGATACTCAGTGTATCTCGCGTTCGCTTCCTCGCTGGCCTTCTTATCCCGCCATCTGTCGATATCGCTCTTGATCGCCAGCATCTCGTCCACTATCAGTTCCGCGCTGTCAGGCTTAACATACTGAAGATACGCCAGCATCCTCTCCATAGCCTTGATCCCGCCTAATTGTACTGCGATCTCTTCCCCCAGTTTCCTCGGAAATCCCAGCTGTTCAACAGCCTCAGCCAGTTTATCCCTTGTCATAGCCCATTCTCGTTGTTTATCTGTCATTCATTCCAAACCTCACTCAAATACAGGCCGCTCTGTTTATCAAGACGATCTGTCAAAGAATGTCCAGGAAATCATTATTTCCTTTCTCCACCGATAACTATGAGCGGAATTCTTATTTCTTCCACTGTCAGTCCCGCATGGCCTCCGGGCATTTCCTGTGCTTCAAAATGTGTATTAAAGATGCTTTTGTCAGAAACCGCGAGAGCAACGTAGTCCCCAAGCATATTCTCCAACCCGTCTCGATCATTTCCCGTTCCAAACACCCTCTTTGAAATCACTTCTTCTCTTGTCATCAATATAAAAGAATCTCCAAAATATTTGTTGAAGATCCGTGGAAATAACTCCCTGTACTCGTTTTTCACAAAGAGATTCAATGTACGCGGCTCAAACGAAGGGTAACGGACAAGGCAGTCCATAATTTCGGGATAATCAAGCAGACAGTAATTTATACTATCCATATGTCCATGATCTGCCGTGATCAGAAACAGAGTATCAGGTAACCCGGATACCGCCTTCTCTATCATAGATTCAAGTTCTGTTATCACTTTATGTGTTTCAGGGCTTCCGGTTCCGGTTTTATGCATGGTTGAATCAGGTTCATTCCAATAGGCGTAAATGAACTTCCTGTCCGGTTCGCCGCACAGAGCTCCTATGCGTTCCAGGATAGCTTCCATGCTGTTAGGATACGGCGGCAAGAACGGCATGGCAGCATAGGCGTTACCGCCTGCCTCCTTTATTATTTCAATGATGTTTTTATAGGGAGTATACCTGAATCCGACATTGTACTGCTCTGCCGGCAATGCTTCATTCAGCGAGTCCTTAGTCCATCTCTTTCCCCCATCCTGAAAGCTCACTGTCGGTACAGCGTTTTCTTTTTCCTTTATCTGTTCGGTATTCCTAAAGACGGTCACATTTTTATCTATCTGCGGATAATAAACATCCCATCCCAGCCACCCGTGTTCATCCGGATACAATCCGCTGAGAAGAGATGTAGTCGCCGCAACCGTTGTAGGCGGATATACGGAATCAAACGAGCCCGCAAGATGGCTTCTGAAAAAAGCGTTCTTATCAAGATGCTTCTCTATGATCGACATCCCCAGTGCATCCAGAACAAGAAGCACTACATTCCTGTATTCCCCGTCAAGATACTTATCCGCAAGGGAAAGCGTCTCCGCTGTAGTTTGTCCTCCAAACCTCTTCAATATAGAATTGGAAAGATTGACCAGACAGTTATTATAATCCGGCAAAGCGGAAAATGGTCTTCCTTCCGTCAGCCGGTTCTCTCTAACGCTCATATTCTTTATCCTTCCTTTCCAGGAATCATCCGCAAATGCAATCTTCGAATATCTTTCATCTCCCGAAACCGCTGCGCTTTGCCAATCAACTCTTTAAGTCCGAAGTTCGCGGTTCTTCTGCTTGCGATTCCGCGTTACGTAAATCTTCCGTTATCCTTTCTATGTCTTCAGGTGTTTGGGCATACATAAACTCATCATAAACCGGGCTTGGAATATGCGGTTCAAACATAATATCCCTGAACCAAAGCGCCTGTACCGGTTTCATTCCTGCCTCTTTAGCAGCAAACAGCTCTCCTGAACCACCATCTCCGACATATATGCATTCTTCCGGCTTTACCCGCAGTTTATCAATCATTTTCAGATATATAGCCGGATCAGGCTTACCAATCCCCTGCTCATAAGAGAGCATTACTTCGTCAAATAATGGATAAAGCCGACACTTCCGGATAAAATCCGCCTCATCGGAAAAACAGTTACTGATCAGGCCTGTCCTGATTCCCTTGTCATGCAGACTTTGCAGCAATCTGTCCGAGTCCTCCGGAATCATGGAAAAAGTATCATTCAGAGCGTTACGGCGCTTTTGGGCAATCTTCCTGACATTATCTTCTGAATACAACCCTATCGAACGAAGCGCTTCTGCTATTCCCTCTTCGATCGTCATTTTTCCAAGAGTCCGTCTATCCTCCGTAGCATGCCATGGTCCTCTGAAAACTTCAGGTGTAACACCCATATCCGCTGCTATATCTTCACCAAAATAAGTTTTTCCTTTGAACAGCGAAACCAGAGTTTCAAACATATCAAATATTACAGCTTTTATCATGCTTCAACCCTCTCCGCCACATCACACATATTTCTTATCCCCTTTCCCGTCCTAAATACAATGATTATCTATTAACTAGCCCGGTTTGGAGTTCCGTTAACAATCATTTTCTTGAAACATCTTCTCCGCAACGTTTACCGTCATATGGAATCTCTTTACCAGACTGTCGATTATCTGTTTCTTCGAATATCCATCTTCGGTCCTTATGCTGATAAACTCCATTACTCTTCCCTTCTCTATGCCTTGTTCTATGCCTTGTTCTATGCCTCTTTCGAAACCTCTCCTGTCAAGCCTCTCCGCCACATCACACATATTCTTTATCCTCTCTTTCCCGGAACCATTCATAATCGCAACTTCCGCATACCTTTCGTCCCCGGACACTGCAGAAATAAACTTCAGCACTTCGTCGACATGCTGTATCTCAGTAAGATCGTCCGGGACGTATTCAGGATCACGCCTCTTCTTTGAAAAAAATTCCGCCACCACCTTTCCGTACCAAAACGGAAGGGTGCAAAACCTCTAAGTTTCTTCCCCCGCTTCGGTAACATATGAAAATATTATTTAAAGCAAGGGAATCACACCGAGCGCTTCATTGATACGAAGGATAAAGACCCTTCTGCGAGCGGCTCATACTGACGACCTCAGGCCTTAACAGACCATTTAGTCCATACATAAGAATTGCCCTGCTGCTGTGTACAAAAAATATACCACAGAACAGGGCTTAGTTCAAGGATATTTTTAAAAAAGAGCGAGTATAAGCATACCAACATCTTATTTATCCCTGTAGTGAGAACCGCACTGAATAATCTTTATTACTCCTGTTTCGATTTTATAAACAATGCGGTTTTTATCATCAATGTGTCGGCTCCAATATCCTGTCAGATCACCTTTGAGCGGTTCGGGATGACCTGTTCCTTTATAACCGTTTCGATCAATTTCTTTTATAAGCTTAATAATCTTACGCTCTGTTTTCTTATCATGTTCCGACCAATATACATAATCATCCCAAGCATCATCTGTCCATGATTTTATCATTTCATATCACCTCATGGATTGTTCCCCCATTTTTTTCCATTTCCTCTGCATTTTTCTTTAATCTTGCCATATTTTCATCGCTATAGAATGGATCAGCCGTAATTTCAAACGGAATTCTCTGCTCTCTAGTCACTTTTGTTGCAAAAAGTGTATACGCTGCCGATACCGTTAATCCCATTTCCTTACATGTTTTCTCCATTTTAGCCTTTAGTACTTCATCCATGCGGAAATTAACCATAGCCTGTGCCATAACCATATACCTCCTTTATGTTTTCATTATACAGCATATGTACGCCAATTGCAAGCAAATGATCATCATTATGGCAACAAGATTTCTATATGGTTTACTCAATCTAAATTCAATTCAACTACAATAATACTCTGATCTGTTAGTCAGCCCGACTGGGAGTACCATTAACATATCTTCACCTTCACAAAATAATTAATTGCCGAGTTGGTTCAAAGGATTCAATCGTACGCCGAAGCAAAGAATAATTCCTTCTTCAACAATAATGGAATATGAGTTTTCAAAACCTCAAGATATTGATACTCATACTGTTTCAATTTTATATATACTCTGGAGGATGTCTCACCGTTTTGTATTTTTCTTGCATTCTCAGCAATGCTGTTAAGTTGGCTCTTCATTGAGGTATATGTATAGGAATCCTTTAAATCATCAAAGACAATCTCCATGTGCTTGCCCAGCTCAAACATCCAGTCTGTGTTGGTTTCGCTTGCATTATACACGGCAAACTGTAAGGTATTATCATCCGTCCATAGTTCTTCGACCTGTTCGCTCTGACCATTTGCATAGTTTATCGCGATTCCAGGCTGAACATTATAGAAATACTTATTAAAGCAAATCCCTTTACCCGAATCTTCAACGGAGTATGCTTCTATTTGAACCCCAGAAGCAACCAGATTATCGCCCTTAAAAACTGGAGTAACTCGATATAACACATGATTACTTGTTGAAGTCACATAATCTGCCACAGCCTTTTCAACATCTATCATGGCTTCATTCAAATAACGTGTTCCAGTGATAAGATTTTGTTCTTCATCTTCTCCTGCTAAGCGGTGAGCAATAAGATGACATCTATTATAAAGATTTCCCGCATCTGTCGCTGATCCGATAATATCTTTATACTTATTCTGATTCCATCCTGACGGTTTGATATGTCCGATTTCAGATCGAGAGTTGCTTGCCGGCATTATGTCGAGACCAATATTCCCGAAAGCTACACCTGCTCTACCCAAACTGTCTAAAGGAGCATAATAGGCAAAAGAAATCGTATTCTTCTTCTGGATAGAGGTAAAACAAGGTTTATTCCCATTAACGTCGACATATGTCACTCCACAATAGGACGGAACAGACCAATTGTATACAATTGTGGCTGTTTCTTCATTATCGTCAGATAAATAATCGGACAGAATATGGAAATAATACAACATAGCGGCAAAACTATTACATTTTCCACTATTACTGCCTATTGTATTGTTTACTATTCCGAAATCAAAGACTTTATTAACAGTATTTCGGAGGATTTTCTTTCTTAATTTCTGTTGTTTAACATTTGTTGAACACTCGTATTCCCATGCGTTATGAGAGCATTCTTTTAAAACGTTATTTTTTATGTTGATTTTTGATATATTCGGAATGCCTGAAACACGCTGTTTTTTGAGATAACTTAACTTTTCCTGACCTTTGTTATCAGACTGCTCACTACATAAGTACACTGCGTTAAGCAGCATTCTTGTATGATCATCCGAGCCATATTTGGAGCTATCATATCCGAATAAGATTTCTTTTACATATGTGTCACTGCGTTTTTCATCGCAAGCAAAAGAAATACTACCAGGCATGAGTATTATAATACACAGTAATAGTGATACAAAGCGTTTAGTCATTCATAAATCCTCTCAAAACTCACATCAGGAATAGGGACTACCCCCACTGTCTTTCTGATAACATTATATTTGAATTCCAGATATTTTTCAGGAGTCTCCTCTACAGGTACGATTTTTACCTTTACGGTATCGCCTACTTTAAATTTGTGGTCTTTCCCTGTTTTACTTGAATAATAGACCATAAAATCATCGAACTCTGAATTGTTAGGCCGATTTACGCTATCAACGACCCAATCGGTTAATATGGTTTCTCCTTCTGAACCGGTAACTGTTACGGTAATAGTTGAACGATCTGTAACGCATTTTGCGGCTACCGTCATTTTCCCTTTATCATAAGTTATCTCTATGTCTCTTGCAGAAACTGACATATTCGGATTAAAGAACCAAAAACGATCATCTAAAACCTCAGTCAAAAATAGTCTTTTGCCGTTTTCATGAAGGATAGCATCTATATCTTTCTGATCCGATAGAGTAATCGGCTTTTTAGTGATTATGGCGAAAAGCAAATCACAATTCAAATACAACGATTCACTCACTGGCGGTAAGGCTATTTTTCTTTCTTCCTTAATTAATTTGTTATAATTCTTGGTTTCCTTCTTTTCACGCTTTGTAGCATCCGGCTTAGGCTTTATTTCTTCTAATTTTGCCAGATAAGAAATATTTAACGCTTTCTGTTCATCAACAAGTGTTACTACATTGTCATAGACATTCTTATAAGCAGCACTCATGTATTCTCTCTTGCTTGAAAGGTTATACAAATCCAGATATATTTGTGCTACAAAGTAACGCAATTCCCAATCGGTGTCTTTTATGTTATCACAGATTATTGAACAATATTGATTGGCAGCAGTAATATAATCGTCCGTATTCATAGTTTCTTTGGCCGAAATAATCGCCATGGGAAGGATGCGGGCATAGTCTATATTTTTTCGGAAAATACGAGTGTTAATCTTCTCATATTCTTTTACAGCATTAAGACAGCCCTTATAATCACCTGAATCATAATAATCTTTTGCCAATTCAAGCCAGTAAGGTCCAAATGCTTCATATGTGCTTTGGTTTGATTCGAACCACTTAATTTTATTGACTAATTGTGATTCTGGTTTGCTGGACCATAATACGAATTTCTCTATAGATTCGAGATTTAGAGCATAGTCACCTGGAATATCATAATTTCTGACCATATTAAGCATATAGTTCAACTGGCCTTTGATACTATTATGAAGAGCTTCTGCTTCAGCATCATCAAGTTCCCATCCATCCTGAATAAATTGAAGGTCAGCCTGAGAAGTTGCCGTCTGATAACTTAAGGCGGAATCTATTGCCATATAAAGAACTGATGTGGCTGTTTTTAAAAGATCCTCCGACCTAACAGCACTTAAAAGTCCTATTGGATTTGGAATAGCAGCGCGCATCGCCTGTGCTTTTTTCTGCTCGTATATAAATTCTAGCCGCTTTCGTTTCTCATCTATCATTTTGTAGTCTTTTATAGTATCAAGAAGCGAGCCTATTTGTGATTGCGTACTATTGTCCACAGTACTTGGAAATATATTGTTATATAACGATTTATAAGCAGACTCTAAAAAAAGTTGATCTCCTTTAGATTCGTTAACCTTTTGAGTCAGAACTGTCATATAGTTCAAAATGTTGATTGAATTACGTTGTGTTAAGGTCAAGCCATCATCTGTTTCCTCTACCGTAGAAGTAAGCATAGCTGTAGGGGTAGGAGAAGGGGTAGGTATCGGAGTCGGTGTACTTGTTGGTATTGGTGTTGGTGTACTTGTTGGCGTAGGAGTATTTGTAGGGGCTTTTGTTGGCTCAGGGGTATTGGTAGGTACAGAAGTACTTGTGGGAACTGGAGTATTAGTCGATTCGGCTATAATAGTACTATCTGTATCGGTAGGGATTAATTCGTTATTCTTTGTACATCCAGCAAAAAGAGTAACCGTTAATACACTTAAGACACACAAGAATTTTGTTTTCTTTTTATGCGATTCCATTTACATTCTCCTATGTTAATGTAATTGTAGTTTATTGATAATAAGATACGGTAGTTATCTTTATATCCTCCACTTCATCATAAAAGCAAATATAAAAAAAATCAATATCAAGAACACACATGCCACCAGCAACAATCTATTTTCCCTATGTTGCCGTTCCTGTTCCCTGTCATCAGCCCTGGCTTTTTCGATAGCTGTTTCATCTGTGTATTTCTCGCTAATGCTAAGATTATAGGTAAACGTCCTATTCCCATCATCCACCAGAAACTGTGATCCGCAGAATGGACAAAATATCACCTTGCGGTCTTTGATATCCATATCAATTCCAGCACCACAGGCCGGACAGCATAATCTTTCCAGTTTCATAAGTTCTCTCCGTCATAAACCATACCTCAGAAATGTCACACAACACAATAATACTCCGTTTTCCGATAAATATCAATCAGTATTTCGATAATTGTCACCTGATCAATAATAATAGTATCTAAATACCATCGCATCCAGATTCTGCTATTTCTACTCACTTTTCAAGATTTATGCGTAAAATAGGGTTGTCTTTTCCTGATTTATGCATGCTTTGTGATATTGTTTTTGTCGTTTTTTGCATATTACAAGATATTGTCCCTCAATAGTCAAGACAAAGATGATTTAAAACACACACAATATCAGTTTGCAGTCAATATTCTGTCGGTATATCTGTTATAAATTCGGAATGTATCTGGTATGCTATCTGATGTGTGTAAATAAACCGCTTGTGTTGTTTTGAATAAAACAGATACGGCGGTTATACTGATGAGGTCAAATTGATATGAATATAGATATTGGCAAAAGGATCACTGCCCTTCGCAAAGAAAAGGGGTATTCCGTAAACCACCTGGCAAATCAGGCGGGCGTATCGCAGAGCTATCTGCGTGAAATCGAAATGGGGCACTATCAAAACCCGTCCGTAGACATACTTGACGCAATATGTGAGGCACTTGGTATCTCGCTACGAGAATTCTTCGATGAATATTCCAATTTAAGAAATACGGAAGACGCACTCGTAAACGAGATATCAAAGCTCACCTCCGAACAAAGAGAAAAATTACGCTTGTTTCTTCAGTCCATGTTTTAGCGCCGAGATTTGTCCCTTTGTCTGGCAATATACATATTTTACCATGTTGTACCCTGTATGAACACCTTTACGTGATCAATATCAGTAACCTTGATCTCGGGAGACATAGTATCCCCGGATATTGAAAATGTTGTTGTCTCACCATTTGGAAAGCTCTCCGGTCCGTAACAGAAACCAAGAACATTTTCATCTTTATCAAAGAACACCGTCCCAACCTCTGCCCATGACAGATTTTTCCCGGAATCGTTTTTTCCTCTTCCGATCACTTCAACGTTGTTGTCAGACCAGCCTTTCTTAAAACTAACTTCAGAAGGCTCTATTCTATAATATTCTTTTACCCATTCCAGTTCACATTTAAATCTGGGAGTAAATCCATTACTGTAATCCACGCCGGACAAGTCATAATAGTAGGTATAGAAATACGCTGTCTGCCCCGGCATAATGACTTCAGGAATACATTTTACCAGTTTATCCGTGGCCAGTAATCGTCCATCATCATCCTGGTAGTCAAATGACATATTGTGTGCTCTTATTGGCATATCACTGTTATTCTTATATGCCGCAAAAAAACTAAATGAAGGATTTCCCAAAAAATCTCTAAATGCCTTGCCTCCCGACCCCACCACGTCCAACGTTGGCGTAGGCCTTGGAGTAGGCGTGGGAGTTGACGTAGGTTTAGGAGTAGGTGTAGGTATAGGTGTAGAAACCGTCTCCTGACTTTGAATATGTTCAGAACCGTATTCATCATCATTTTCGGCACTTATCATAATTTCAGGTTCCTGCGAGACCTGTCCGGTACTTAAGTTCTGACCTGATGTAGAACACGAACAAATCATACTAACAGAAAAGATTACTAATATTCCAAGACAAAGCTTTTTTACAAAATGGAAATATTGATTTTTCATCTCGACCCCCTGTAAATAAAAAACACTTCCGACGGATAATTATGTTATCACATACGGAAGTGTTTCATTGCTACCGATTTGGGGGATTATTGCAAACTCTCTGATGTGACTGTCTTCAAATTTCGTAAACAACCAGGGTAGTTGTTCGTTTCCCCTGCTCAGCTTATTTCGCCTAATATCCCGTCACATCCCTGCTTCATCAACTGCTCGTCAATATCGACCGGATCATACATTCTTCTGTTAATGGACACTGTAAGTACCGCATCCCTCGGAACCCGCGGATCATCCTTCCTTTTCTCTCAGGACAATTTCCTGTTCCTCATCAATCACTGATGTTGATCCAATACCGTTGCTCGATTACGCCATCAGAATCAATAAATTCGTTTTCAAGAACTCCGCCGTTATTGATTATTGATTTGGCAGATCCGATATTATCCTTATCGCATATCATGAGTACTCTGTCTATACCTAATTTTCTGCATTCTATCAAGGCCAACCGGATCATTTCCGTGGCATACCCTTTTCTTCTCTCGCTGGGCCTGATCCCGTCTCCGATGTGCCCACCTTCCCGCAACAGGTATTCATTCAGATAGTGTCGAATGTTTACCGCTCCCAAAAGTCGGTTATTATCCTCGTCCAGCAAGAAAAACACGGAATCCGGGACTTTGCCGTCAGTTTCTGATTTCACCTCAAGATTTTCGAGATAGTAATCAAAATCATGATAGTCGTTTTTGAAAATAGCCCAGGGAGAATGGTTGGTATGGTTGATCTGCTGATCCTCTTTCCATTCGTCTATCATTTCCGCGAGTGCAGCTTCATATTCCCTGGTAAGCTTTATCAATTTTAAATTCATAGCTGTTTCCGTCCTCTTTACATACACTTCTTAGAACCTCAACGAAGCGGTAATCT
>JAILRI010000112.1 GCA_024698555.1 Lachnospiraceae bacterium | reverse complement strand
CTTTTTTTATTATCATTTTTGCACAATTTTGACAATAAAAACTGTTTGAATTTGTTGAAAATATATGTTAATATTATTTTGTATTTTTTCTGTCAATACCTTTACTTATGAAAGGAATAACCATATGACCATAGGAGATGTTAAAGAAATCCTGCATGCCACATTCATCTGCGGCGAAGAACAGAAAGACCGCGAGATCCATTCAGCCTGCGGTTCGGACATGATGAGCGATGTACTGGCATTCGTAAAGGACCAGGCAGTCCTGCTCACCGGTCTGTGCAATCCTCAGGTCATCCGTACCGCGGAAATGATCGACTTGTACTGCATTGTCTTCATACGCGGCAAAAAACCTACGCAGGAGATGATCGACATGGCGCAGGACCGCGAGATAGCCATCCTGTGTACCGACCACCGCATGTTCAACGCCTGCGGCATGCTTTATGAGAACGGATTGCGCGGAGGTGTTCCGTATTGAGTGAGAGCATTAATCTGAATTATAGTATAACCACCGAGGATTTTACACGTGCCGGCGAGGCCTCCGGCGATGTCAAGGCAAAGCTCAAGATGATGGGCGTTCCGCCCGAGATCGTGCGCAAGGTTTCCATCGCGATGTACGAGGGTGAGATCAATATGGTCATTCATGCCGGCGGCGGCACTATCGATGTCATAATCACCGCCGACGATATTACCATGATACTTAAGGACAACGGCCCAGGTATCGCCGATATCGATCTGGCAATGCAGGCCGGTTATTCGACTGCGTCCGAAAATGTGCGCGCACTGGGCTTCGGTGCCGGAATGGGTCTTCCCAACATGAAAAAATACTCGGACGAAATGACTATCGATACCGAACTAGGCATCGGCACCACGGTAACCATGAAAGTCTACTTTAAACCCAAAGGATAAATAGAACAATGGCCCAATTTTACACATCAGTCCATCTGGACGAATCGCTCTGCAAAGGCTGCATCAACTGTATCAAACGCTGCCCCACCGAAGCGATCAGAGTGCGTAACGGCAAGGCCGTTATTACCACCAAATACTGTATAGACTGCGGGGAATGCATCCGGCAGTGTAAAAATCACGCCAAGCTGCCCACCCATGACAGCATGGACGAGATGAAACGCTTCAAATACACTGTGGCTCTGCCTGCACCGTCTCTCTACGCCCAGGTCAACAACCTCGATGATATCAATATCGTCCTGAGCGGCTTAAAGCGCATGGGCTTTGATGATGTTTTTGAAGTGGGGCACGCCGCCGAGATAGTCTCCGCCCTGTCCCGCAAATATGTTCCCGCGCATCAGGAAGACTGGCCGATCATCAGTACCGCCTGCCCTTCCGTGACCAGACTTATCAGAGTACGCTTTCCGAACCTGATAGAACATCTGCTCCCCATCAAGCCTCCCATGGAGATCGCCGCGGAGATGGCCAGACAGCGGGCGATTAAAAGTACCGGGCTTCCCTCTGAGGATATCGGCATCTTCTTCCTTTCGCCCTGTCCCGCCAAGGTAACCTCGGTCAAGTCTCCTTTGGGTTATAAGAAAAGCGATGTGGACTGCGTTCTTTCCATTAAGGACATATATCCGAAGCTTATCGCGGCAATGAAGGAAGTCGTTGAGGAAGATAAGGTCGAGGAGCTGTCCGAAACCGGCAACATCGGGATCAGCTGGGGATCTTCGGGCGGCGAGGCCGGCGGACTTCTGACCGACTCTTATCTTGCTGCCGACGGTATTGAAAATGTATTGAAGGTCCTTGAAGATCTTGAAGACCAGAAATTTGCCAACACGCTCTCATTTATCGAGCTTAATGCGTGCCACGGCGGCTGCGTCGGCGGAGTGCTTGCGGTTGAAAATCCGTTCCTCGCAAAAGTCAAGCTTAAGAGCCTGCGCAAGTATATTCCCATCGCCCGTACACACGATGCCCCTGCGGACATTCATCCCGACTGGGACGAGCCGGTCAAGTACGAGCCCGTGTTTACGCTCGGCGACAGCATGATACAGAGCCTGATGCTCATGAAGAAGGTTGACGAGCTTACGGAAAGCTTTCCCGGTCTGGACTGTGGTTCCTGCGGCGCGCCCACCTGCCGTGCCCTTGCCGAAGACATCGTCCGCGGCAACGCCAGCGAAAAGGACTGCATACATGTATTCAAAGAATATGTACACAAGCTTTCGGATGAATTCTCGCATCTGAAATAAACTAAATCAAAGCCGTTTTGCGGGTGATCACACATTCCCGCATCAGACCGGCATATATTGAAAGGTACGAACGATATGATTGTACAAGACTTGATCGATACAAACATTTTTACGGTACTCAATGCTGCGGACACTACCCGCACGATCTCCAAAGTATTCTGCTGCGATCTTTTGAGCGTAGCCATGAGCAAAGCTCCCGCGGGAGCCTGCTGGATCACCATTATGGGCAATATCAACACTCTTGCTGTGGCATCTCTTACCGACAGCGCCTGCGTAGTACTTGCCGAAGGCACCTCGCTGGACGACAGCGTTATAGAAAAGGCCGCCCAGCAGGATATAACGCTCCTTAAGACGGATCTTCCCATATTTGATGCCGGGCTGAAGGTTCATGAATTATTATAGGCTACATTTCAAAAGGCGGCGCTCTTCTTTAAAGCACCGCCTTTTTTATCACACTCTTTTGTTAAAACTGCCGTAACTGTTTCTTAATCCCACGCCCCTGAATTCAAACCTGCCGGAATCTTTTCCGTACACCGAATAACCTTTCATAGTCTTCTCTATCTCATGGACGGCCTTCTCATCAGGCTTGATCCCGTGTTCCATATCATTGAGCAGCATATCTATCTGCAGCCGCATGGTCATTATGGTCCGGGCCATGTTCTGCATGATCTGTATGATGTTTTTGTGGTTCTGCTGTACAAAATCCCCTATTTCGCCTTCCGTGATCCTAAGCAGCATGATATCCGAATAGGCGATGACCGTATAGGCAGACGGCTCGTGAAGCAATATACCGAATTCACCGAAACAATCCTGGGGACCGAGTATGCCGATCAGCGTTTCCTTGTCTGTTCCGTATCCGATATACACCTCGACGTGACCTTTTATGATCTTGTACATCTCGCTTTTCATTTCGCCTTCCTTAAGGACGGGCGCTCCGGCCGTCATCTGGAATATCTTTCCGCCAAAATCGATCGCCATACTGTTTATGCCTCCGTAACAATTAATCTGCAGATTTATCGAACTGCATCACTCTGTTATAGTCATAGCCCCTGTCAGAAACTGTTTTCACTGCTTTAATCTCAAAATACACCACTCCGTTTTCCTTCACCGGGATATCGAAGATTACATCATCCGATGAACCTTGTATCTTCTTGGTTGAGACAGCCGGATACGCCTCGGCCTTTATCAGTTCAAGCTGTTCACTGTTTAAATGTGCCGGTTCGCCAATATCATGCCATATTTTCAGAGGATTGCATACTTCTTCATCCACAGTCTGCGTGATAAGAACATATTCGGGATCGGTTTGATCACCGGTATTGGTTCCATCCGCAAATGTCAGCAGTTTGAAAGGAATATGATACTCATTTTCAAACTCGCGGCCGTTCCTCTTTAAAGACATATTCCATGCAACGCCTCGCACCGAACCGTCCGGATATGCCGCAACGACTGTCGTATCATCCTTATAGATACATTTTGCACCCTCGCCTTTAAGCTTCTTGAAGAATACAAAAGTCCAGAAAGTGGGCTTGGGTATGCAGCCGTTCGTCACCAGTCCGAACCCGCCATGAAACAGTGTAAACGGCACGCCGCCCTCCTCAAACAGATCGCCGAATGTCCAGTATGAATACGCTTCGTTATCATCTCCCAGCCTTGAAAGCTGATGGGCTATATATGCCGCGTTCTGGTTGGTATCATGAAGCGGGCAGTTCGGGATATACGAGGTGTTGAATTCCGTGATATGTATCGGTATCCCTTTGTACTCCTCATATTCATCAATGATCTCGCGCGTTGA
>JAILRI010000033.1 GCA_024698555.1 Lachnospiraceae bacterium | reverse complement strand
GCTGAAATCAGAAAAATAAGAAGAGAGTATACATGGAACAGATAAATATCGGTAAAAATGATGACGGACGCAGGGTGGACGCGGTAGTGGCCAGATATCTTCCTGCGGCCGGAAAAGCATTTATTTACAAAATGCTCCGCAAGAAAAATATCGTGCTGAACGGGAAAAAGGCAGAGGGCAGCGAACGTGTGACTCAGGGAAATGTAGTGACGCTGTATCTTGCGGACGAGACCATTGCCAAATTTAAGGGGCAGCCCGGAAAAACAGACGGTTTTCCCGATGCGCATACCGGGCCCGGCGAGGCAGATGCAATTGCCGGGGGAAAAGGTTCCTTTGAATTCGACTTTACTGCGGCGATCGTATACGAAGACGAGGACGTGATCATTGTGAACAAGCCCGCAGGGATATTGTCACAGAAAGCGAAGCCCGAGGATGTATCTGTTAACGAATATCTCGCAGAATACTGTCTCGCCAAAGGTATTATTACCAAAGAGGAGCTGGCGACCTTCAGGCCTTCTGTGTGCAACCGCCTGGACCGTAATACATCGGGACTGCTTACCTGCGGGGTAAGCCTTAAAGGGCAGCGTGAGCTGAGCCGCCTTATCAGGGAGCGGAAGCTGGAGAAATATTATATATGTGTCGTGGAAGGAAGTGTTTCGGAAGGAGCGCATCTGACCTCATATCTGAAAAAAGACCATGAGACCAATAAAGTCGAAGTGCGAAAGGATCCTTTCCCGGACGCTGACAAGGTGGAGCTTGAGTACAGACCGCTTGGAAAGGAAGCAGGGGAGACTGTCACAACAGGTGATCTAAACAAATCCGGAAAACAGGTAAGAAACGGTAAGGAATATACAATACTTGAAGTAAGGCTCCTGACCGGCAAATCTCACCAGATACGCGCGCAGCTTGCTGCTATCGGACATCCTATAGCGGGTGATCCCAAATACGGATCGAAAACAGAAGCGGCGGCTTCACAGAACGGGCTCTTGCCGCGGAACATCAAGTCTTCCGGTACCGGTAAAAGCCTCGGGCTATATACATCTTCAGGCGGCAGCCGTGCGCAGCTGCTTTGCGCCTACAGGCTTGTTTTTCCTCCGGATACAGAACTGACCCGGCTTGCCGGGCGTGAGTTCAGACTTGAATGAAGCACATCCGTAGTTTTTGGTTGAATTATTTTGTAAATATGGTATACTCGGTAGCAAGCTGTCTTTTGCAACCGGAAGCAACTATTCGGAACTCACTGCCAGATCGGAAGCCGGCAAGGGATGTGGCGTTAGTTGCCACCGGAAAATGCGTAAGCCGGCAAGCCGGTTCATAGGTGTGAAAGAAGCGGCTGAGGGTGAACAGTTGCCTGAAAAGTATCATATTACGGGAGGAAAGAAAAGATGAGTGAGTGGCTTGAAAAGAGGGGAAAGAGTCTTGAATCGATCAGGGAGGGCTTTGCTTCAAACGCGGCGACGGCGGTTGTCTTCGTGGGGGTGATAGTCGGACTGATACTGATAGCGATACTTGCTGAAAAGCTGATCGATAAGAAAAATGGAGACACGGGAAAAAAGAATGAGAGTTACCGCATAGGACGCATGACAACGATAGGCATGCTGTCCGCGATAGCGATAATATTGAACCTGTTCAGTTTTCCCCTGTGGTTTGCGCCTTCATTTTACAAAATAGATTTCAGCGAGCTGCCTGTGATCATAGGAACGTTGGCGCTTGGTCCGGTAGCGGGAGTGACCATAGAAACCGTCAAGATCGTGCTGAACCTGGTGCTGAACGGAACCAATACTGCATTTGTGGGTGAGATCGCCAATTTTGTCATGGGATGCGCGTTTGTGGTTCCGGCAGGGATCATTTATTACTGCCGCAAGAATAAAAAGACCGCTTTGATCGGGCTCATAATCGCGACTGTGTTCAGCGTGACCGCAGGGTCTCTTTTGAACGCGTTTGTACTGCTTCCTGCCTATGCACAGGCGTTCGGCATGCCGGTTCAGGCATTTATCGATATGGGGGCAGCTCTCAACAGTGGAATAAAGAGCATGACCAGTTTCATACTGCTGGCTGTGGTTCCTTTCAATTTTATCAAGTACGGTCTGGTCTCACTTATGACCATGCTCATATATAAGCCTATAAGCAAGGTGATCAAGAAATGATGTCATAAATGATATCGCCGAGAAATTTGCCTTGAAAAATGATGCCGGATGTTGTATAATCTTTTCATTGGGGGAAAGATTTTTGAAAAGGGGTTTATACTATGGAGCTGCAAAAGGTATTGTCACAGGTCGAAATCGACGGTATAGTCGAGGCTTTGAACAATCTGAAGGGGTACGGTAAGGATCCTGATGTTTCTAACGATATCCTGGCCAATCAGGTCGTGCTCTCACAAAAGGAGATCGACGGGCTGATCGCGTCTTTGGGCGGAGCCGGAAGCGCGGGCAGTATTCCTGATTTTACCAACAGAAATATAGTACTTTCCCAGAACGAGATCGATTCGCTGATCGACGCGCTCAACGCTGTAAAGCAGTACGATACCGGAGATTCCTTTGCTCAGGAGATATCAAACAATCAGACGATCCTGTCGCAGAAGGAGATAGACGGACTGATCGAGAGACTTAACGGCATGAAAAAATAACGGAATGAGAAAATAGATTTTCGAAGCTTTGAATTTGAAAACAAAGAACATGAATAAACACCGGGCTGTGGAGAGCTTCCATGCCCGGTTTTTTGATTGGGTACGATAAATGAATGCCCTCGGCCGTATTGCAGGCCGAGAGCTGAGTGAACGGTTATCGGATCTAGTACATCGATCGCGAAATAAATGGACTAATAGGCCGAATGCTTGCCCGAGAGTACATGTCTGAAAACGCAGACGTAGCGGGCTACGGCGAGGCTTTCAGGCGTGTGCTATCGCTAAAGCCGTCAAGCATTCGGTCCAGTTATTTAAGAATCGATGTACTAGGAGAACCAAGGATCCGCGAGCTTGCGACAGGAGCCGGCTTGCCTGCTCTCGATGTCCAATTGCAACGAGTAGGAGTGTGCAAGCTGCCTCTTACCATATTACTAAGGAAGTGAGATAGATAA
>JAILRI010000032.1 GCA_024698555.1 Lachnospiraceae bacterium | reverse complement strand
CTCGGTAAAGCGGAGAATGGAATCGTCCTTGGAATACACGGCGATCTCTATCCTGCCGCCGTTCTCCAGCTCGTCGAGAGCCGTCACGCTGAGCCTCAGCTTCTGAAGCTCGCCATTGATTTCCTTGATCTTGCAGTCTGCTGCCTGTATGGTATCCAATACTTTCGATAGATCCATTTTCAAACCCCTTTCGTAAATACTTCCGGAAGCCCTATATCGACACCCAGCTCATCGCGTAATTGATCCTGATAATCTTTCCAGTTTGCAAAGCCGTACATCAATACTTCCGTCTTGTCGTTAAAACGTGCTATAAAACGCTTTACCAGTTCTTTTGTTTCCTGTTCCGATAGCTTGAAATACTCGCCTATTTCGTCCTGCACCGTGCACGCTGCCATCATCATGACGGTCGCTATCGTGTTGCTTTTCTCTTCCTCGCACCATTTATCAAGATCGGATTGCTTGACACCTATCGGGATCCCTTTTATTCCCCGGCGCTCAACTTCTGCCTCAGCCTCATCAAGTCCGAATTTTCGGACATATTCAAGCATCCAGTTGGCGCCGCCATATCTTGCGAGTTCTTCCTTGCTCAACCTCGGCATCGCGTTCCCCTTTCTTCCCAGTGATCGCAGCTTTCTTCGTATTCGGTATAGTCGCCGCAGTTTTCGCTTTCACCATTCACGCATATCCAATCGGCAGGAAATGTGTCATCGGGATGATGCCATTTACATGTACCGCAGCATTTATTGTTCTCCATCTTTGCCCTCCTTGTACGGTTCAGGTAACGGCATCCAAGCCAAAACCTCGCCATCATCGCAATTGTCCTCAAAATAAACACCTCCGTAATCGCGACAGAAGGTGTCCATCTCAACGTTTCCATAGCAATCTGTTACTAATACTTCTTGCCCGTCATCAGGTAAAGGGCAATCATAAATATATTCCCAATCGCCGTGTTCCTCTTTTTCATCTTCTGCCAATGGTCTTGTTTTTATTGGAATCCACTGTTGTGCCGATGGCAATTTTTCAAGCTCTTTCGGAATGTTGGAAGGATGGCAATAACCGCTTGCAACGCGGATTGCATCCTTTCTGCTAATAAGATCACTCATTCCTCTGCCTCCTACATCGATTTCAGTAATTCTTCCAAAACAGCATTGTGCCGACCTGTTTTCCGCGTATTTGCACTTTCCCAGTCGCCAAACATCGTCCTGCCTGTCTCCTTGCTTTTCCACATTACCGTATAAACAACCGTTATATTGTCAAACTGTACACACCGGTCAACAATAAACCCTACTGTTCCCCATGGGTTAACCACTTCGTCCCCAATCTCGATTTCGTTTTGTTCTGCATCATGCTGCCGGATCTTTTTAATCACTTCCTGCGGTTGTAGTTCAAAAATCTTATCAAACACTCCGTCGCCGGGCTTCGCGTTAAGACCAAAATAATCAGCCATTTTGTTTGCGTCCTGGTATACAACATAATACCAAACATGGTTTATCCTTTTTGCGGCTTCCCAGCTATCTTCCGCCCCTTGATCGTAACCTTCGTTGAAAGCATCTGTTACAAGTTGCTCCATATTTGACTTAATAGGATCTAAGTCCTGATAATCTTTCATTGTTTACCCTCGCTTTCTGCTGTATCTGCTATCCTTGGATGTATCTCTCCCCCGCCAATCTGTACGCTTCTTCGATCTCCTTTTTCAGTTCCGCCCCTGTCTGGCCCTTTTTTATTCCAACCAGGCAGCTCGGCGGGAGGATCATCTCCCGGTATGTGCAGCGCCATAGGTGTAAGCAGTTCGGCATATTGTTGACATATTCTTCCTTTGGCGGATGTATCTGGATGGCTGCTTCATCCTCTCGCCATATGAGATCCTTCAGGAAGCACATATCGTCCCACGTCGGCGTGTAGCTCCTTCTGAACGGAGAGACGCTTGCATGCTCCCATCCTGCGCCCCACGAAACTATAATGGATCCTTGCCAGCGCGGAAATTGTATTACGCCTTGGAACCCTTCGGGATCCGTCAGATCTATCGCTATGCGCTGACTCGCCATGATTTCTTCTATCGTTTTCAAGCTTTATCCTCCACTTCCTCATTGAGCCAAGCAACGATTCCGTTATGATAAGTGTCGCACATATTTGTCCACGGACAGGTGTGGCAAATATCATCACTGCGCGATTCGTCCATTTTGTTGCATAAATAATGACCCAATTTTTCCGCGGTCATTTTCGTTATCTTGTCAATCCGCTTCATTCTTCATCCTCGCTTATTTTCTCCGCATATGCCATGAGTCTCCTTGCTTGTCCGGCAGGATCCCCGAGCCAGTCTTCGATCGTCAGCTGCACCTGCGGTTCATCTTCCCACTCGACTCCGATATAATCGAGCACCTTTCCCCAGCCAAACTTATTACCGGATTCATCACGGCAGCAGTCATACATGTAAAACTGCCATTCCTTCGGATTATCTTCCCTGAGCAGATCGAACCGGTGCGGACGGTCTTCCAAGTGGATCCCAAAACCGCACATGGAGCATCCGGTACGCTGTGCTCTGGTCGTATAATAATCGCCGTTTTCTTTCTGCCTGATCTCGCCGTATGCAGTCGGAATTATACTTTCAACCGGTTCGTACGGGATCACGTTTCCGTCCTTGTCCTTGGAATATGGCTGCTCATAATATTTCTTCTCGAAAATGTCGGTATGATTGTGGTACCACCTGTCCATTTCAAGCGCGAGCATCAGGATATCGTTCCTCATGAACGGAGCGAACGGAGCTGACCGGCTGACCGATTTTCCGTAGTAGTTGCATCCATGCTCGATCAATGCTTCTTCCCTCTGGCCGCCTTCGCTTGCCATCATGCCCAGGTACGGGAAGCTGTTGTGTTCCTTTGCCCAGTCGTCACAAGGCTTTTCCTTTAGCCAATAGCAGCAGTCATTTGATACCTTGAAATCAGGCTTTCCGTAATTCACGCCTTCATTCTCATTCTCGTACCCTCCGAAGAGCTTCAACCATTTCTCCGGCAGTTTCATGCGGCTGTTCTTTGCGAAGTGCCCCAGCTCGCCACATTCACCGGTTATGATCGCATGACGGACGGTTTTGTTATTCTCCGTCGGATTCTGTAGCAGATTGATCTTACCGGCGATCCTTTTACTGATCACAGGGAATCCGCATTCGTTAAGGACCTTGACCTTACTCTTGTAACTATGCACCAGTGTAAGCCCGAGTGCCTTATGCACCCGCTGGTTCCCTTTATCTTCCAATCCCGAAACCGTGATTCCGGGAACATCGATTCCGATGCTCTGTAACCATACATACATCGTTATGCTGTCAAGGCCTCCGACGGATGCATGGCAGTTCTTGCCCATCTTTTCGCATTCCCGCTTAAATTCCCATGCGACTTCCTGCTGCCTTTTTAATTTATCTTCATACGGCATCTCCTGAAGGCGTGTAAAGGTCTGCTTCATAGTCTGCTTCGCCTTACGCCATGCTTCCTGCACTTCCGCAGGAGCATCCACCGGAGCGCCAACTTCCTCATCGTTCTCCTCATCAAATATCGTGTATTGATGCATTCGTAATCCTCCATGCTGCTATATTGTATCCGCCTGTATCACCTTTCGGTACATGGTTGAATCCCCGGTTTTGTTCATACCATGTATCGAACTCCCTGCCCTTGATATCTCTGACACGATATACTCCTGATCTCAGAGGCTTTTCTTCGGCAGGTTTCCAGTCTAACAGGCTTATCTGTTCATTCATCATTTCTCCATCATTTCAAAAATGCTCATTTGATTGTCTCGAGCTCCGCCTGGATCATACCCATATGTCTCCCAGATGTATCTCTTGATCTCATAGTACCGGTCATTCGGCAGCATGTGTAAGGCTGTCTGTAATACTCCGCCGATAAAATGCAATTGTGCCTCTTTGACATAACCGGCACTATATTTGCGGCCCGCATAGAACTGATCAATGGTCATCTTGATCCGTTCCTCAATCCATTCCTGTGTTATCCTTTCTGCCATTATTCTCCTTTATTCCACGATTGCTTTGCCTCGTATAAGTGCCTGAACATTTTGGTTTGTTTTCCGCATACCGGACATTTCACGAAGTACTCATGGCAGCTTCTGAACATTTCTTTAGGATCTTCGTTACAACATTTGAACATCTGTATCGCATTAGTAAATCTGTTTTCAATGCTGTATCTGGCTATTTCATCATTACTCCCGTGATAATCGGGCTTCCCGATATAATCGGTCAATGACATCTGGCCGTTCACTTCATTGCTCCTTCATCTTGTAGTATTTGCAGTAATGTGTTACGAGGTTGTTTTCTATAACCTCATACACATCCTTTCCGGTGGTCCCATCCTGATAGAGACCATAGAGGCATCGCTTCCCATACTGCCTTATCGGAAAATAATCAGTGTGGATGTTCGCCCGGGCACATGTTTTCATGCAGTCCCATTTTGGCGGCGGATCCACTTTCTTCGGGAATGCCTCAAAAATATCCATTTGACCCTTCATATCCATTTCTCCTTGTTCCCGGATGTCATTCCTCCTCGAACAGTTCTTCAAACTCCTCGTCGGTGATCTCCAGGGTAACATTCTTTCGGCTGATTATCGTAATTCCTTCCTCCGTCCTTGCATGCTTCCACCTCTGCTTAGGAGTGAAAAGAATATA
>JAILRI010000003.1 GCA_024698555.1 Lachnospiraceae bacterium | reverse complement strand
CTGCTTCATGACCTGCCAGGATATCCCTGATCTTCTGTTCAGGAAGATCCAAAACAGCCTTGAAAGACGCAAGGCTTCGCAAATATGTCACCAGCTCTTCCATATCCGTAACATGAAGTGAATCCTCATAAAAATATGCCGTAACAGCATCAAAGACAGTTTTAAGCCTTTCCGCGCCATTTTGCATCGTAAAATTATGATTGGGATTGAACTCTTCTCCTCCAAGGCGAAACCATTCGGCGAGTCTGTCGATAAAATTGTTCTCACCGAATGTCCCGCAGTAGAAAACACCGCTCTCCTTCAATACTCTGCGTACCTGTCGAAGCCCTTTGTCAAGATCGGGCACATGGTAAAGCATCGCGTTTGCGATCACGACATCGAAGGATGAATCCTCGAAAGGAAGACATTGGATATCGGCTATCCTGTATTCCACATTATCGTGATCTCCAAGATTGGCTTTTGCAACGTCCAGCATACCTTCTGACAGATCGCTCAAGACCAGCCTTCCGCACCTTTTTATCAGGTCGTCATGTCCAAGCCACAGACTTCCCGTACCGCAGCCAATTTCCAGAACTTTCATCCCTTCACGGATATCATAATTCGAAACAAGCCATGAGCCATATCCCAACTTATTGGTGGAATATTTATCATGAAACGAAATCCTTGTATTCAATCCCTCGGACGTAGCATACTGCGCCTTTACAGCCGCCGAGTCATTTGAACTTCCTATCCGCATAAGTATTTCTTTTCACCTCAATATTTTTTCTATCTGTTCCTGCGACGCTTTCGGCAATATCCTTTCAAACTGCCTGACTACCCTGACATAGGACTCTTCCGGTGTGCGCTTATAGACGGCAGCAGTAAATGTATCACCCAGAAATTTCTCAGGCGTGGAATATTCCGCTACTCCCCAGCCGTATTCATTTCCGAGCCTGTCCGTAGAATACTTAAAGTCGCTCGTAATGATATAGCACTGCTTCTGGAGCCTCGTGATCATGGTATCGAAACCCTTTTTCCCGTTCTTCCCGTAGCCCCCGATCCGCTTCAGCTCTTTTGACATCACAGGTGCCTTTCCATCCAGCAGTTCATACAATTCCTTGTCATGGAAAGAAGCAAGCCCGTCCTCATATCTGGCATCGAAGTCATACCCGTCCCTCCTGAAATTCGCAAAATCGGGAAACCACCCGGGACTGATATACATAGCCTTGTTTCGCAGAAACTTTCCGTACGCGCACTTCGTCTGTCTGATGACCGGTCCTTTCCATTCCCACGCCGGCCAAAATCCGTTATCACCGTCACTGTACCAGCATCCTGCACCAATATGCTCCTCCAGGGAAAAACCCCCGATCTCATTGACGAAGAATGGAACAAATCCGACCTCGTCTAAGAGCTCGATAAGCTCTTCCATGGAATTTATCTTAAAATCATCTGTAAATGTCATTCTCCGTATCCTTGCCCTTCTTCATCATTACAGTAATTGTATCATGTTCTCCCATGCGCTCTCTTTTTTGTCTTGTATAAAGTGTTATTCTATGATACTCTTTACTCGGTCACATCCATGCCCTTCAATGGTATAATTGTGATCTTATAAAGTCCAAAAGAACAAGGAGAGGACCTCATGTCCATGCAGCAGCTATCACTTTTCCCGGAAGAAGACGTCGATCCGCGTCCTCCGGTGACGACCAACTGGAACCTGTGGCACGGCTGCACAAAGACAAGCGCCGGCTGCCTGCACTGCTATATGTACCGCCGCGACGAATCCATAGGCAAAGACCCTTCTGTTGTCAGCAAAACAGACAGCTTCAACCTTCCGGTACGTCTACTGCGCTCCGGAAAAAACAAGGGAAGGTACAGGATTCCTTCCGGTTCACATATATATACCTGTTTTTCTTCCGACTTCTTTCATCCGGATGCGGATGAATGGCGGGAAGAAGCCTGGGAAATGATGCACGAGCGATCGGACTGTACATTCTTCATGATCACAAAGAGACCGGATCGGATCGCAGACCATCTTCCGGCAAGCTGGGGCAAAGGCTGGGAACATGTCACCATAGCGGTCACCTGCGAGAACCAGGATATGGCTGACAAAAGGCTTCCTGTCTATCTGTCGCTCCCGCTTTTTTCTCACTCTGTTATGATAGAGCCTATGCTGACAGCCGTAGATTTAAGACCATATATCGAACAATACAGGTCGTCAGACAATACGCCGGTCATAAAGCTCGTTACTGCCGGCGGCGAGTCCGGCCCCGATGCCAGAATCTGTGATTATTCCTGGATAGAAGACATCCGCTCGCAATGCGCGGAAAACGGCATATCATTTTACTATCATCAGACCGGAGCGAAACTCTTAAAAGACGGCAAACTGTATAACATTCCCCGGCCGATGCAGCACTCGCAGGCTCATCGGGCGGGGCTGGATATATGAATCCCTGATGTACCTGTTCAGACCCCCAAAACATGAGCAAAAAATAACTTCCCGGATATGTTTGTCAGTCATTTTTTGCGAATGCAATGGGGCTTAACAGTTACTTCATAATGATATATGGCCTGTTTTGTCAGCGTATGATCTCCACCACTTCGCCGATATACATGTCGTGAGGTGCCTGTCCCGCATATAACATATCAGCTATCGACCCGGGTATATTCGCAACGTCAAGTTCCTGTCTGAACAGTTTTCTGCAAACGAGCGTCACCTCCGCTTCCTCAAAGGTCATCGACTCGCCGGCTTTCCTGGCAGTCAGCCCGGATTCATGCATCTTGTCCATGGTCCTGCCGGATTTCTTGCCCAGCACGCCCAGTTCCTTCCGGTACTGCTCAGGATAGAAGCTTACGGTAAAATACTCGTTAGCGTCCATAAAATCATGCGTGTAGCGGGATGTCCTTACGTAAACCGTTGCGACAGGCTTGCCCCAAAGAGTTCCGAGCCCGCCCCAGCTTATGGTCATAGTGTTGAAGTTCTCTTCGTTTCCTGCCGTAAGCAACGCCCACTTCTTGTCAAATAGTGTAAAAATGTCCGTGTCAAAATTCATTTTTTAATTCTCCTTCCCATTATTGGTAAACGCGATCTTAATACCGCCGCTCGTTGTATGCGCGTTCAGTTCCTTTGATCCCATTCCCGAATTGCCCAGATTGTTCAAGCCTGAAGTTGTGCTCGCCGATATCGTATAATCGCTCTCGATCCCGTCGATGATCCCCTTTATCGACCCGCTGGTAGAATGAAGCGTGATATTACTTCCGGCTCCAAGTTTGTTAAAATGTATGCCGCCCGAAGTGTTCCCCGCTTCGACCGAGCCTCCCGCACGGACATGATCAAACCTTATCATTCCCGAATGATTGCCTATGCTGATATCTTCCGATACCTCTGAATTGGTCAGACTTACCCCGCCTGAGGAAGTGTTTGTTTCTAAGCTTTTCCCTGCCCTGATACCATCCATATGCACGAGTCCCGAGCTGGTCGATGCCTTCAGATCAGCACATGATATATCTGTCAGATTGATGGAGCCCGACGAGGCATGCAGTTGAACGTTCCCCCCGGATACGATCCCGGCTCCCCTTATCGAGCCTGAGCTGGACTCAATCTTTAAGGAACCTGTGCTCACGCCGGCCAGTTCCACTCTGCCGCTTGAACAGCGAAGATCAAGTACTCCGGCAAACTCTCTCGGCACAACGATCTCCATGGTCGTATCCAGAAAAACGCAATGGACTCCCCACAAAAAGCTTATTATATCCTTGTGTATCAGCGAAAACCTGCCATTCATTTCAGTCAGCTCATATTCATGCTTTCCGGGGCACTCCCAGTACGATATTCTTACGCTGTCAACATCATCCCCGATAACACGGATCCCGTCCGACGAGGAAACGATATTTATATATCCGGTATCCCCCTGAAAGGTATATTCGCGCCTGATAAGCTGCGAATCAAAAAAATCAAACATAACCTCACCTCTTCCTTCTCAAAAGATGATAATCAAAATCTCCCGTCTCTCGCGTCCATAAAAAAACCAAAGTTAAAGCGGATCTCATGGCGATCAATATCCTTGTTCGTATAGCAGCAGGTATCATACCCGATAAGCTCGAAACCCTGGCTACGATAGAAACTGATAGCACGTACGTTGCATGACTGGGTCTCCAGGATGATCGCGCGCCTGTTTTGCAGTCTGGCCTGTTCCTTTGCCAGATTCATCAGACGCGTCCCGATACCTCTTCGATGCAGTTCGTCAGCAACCCATAGTTCGGTTACCATCAGTCTGTTGCTCCATTCTTCGGGACATATCTCTATGCAGGCCATCAGCTCTCTTTTACCGTTTTTCTCCGAGACTATTCCCCATGCCTGTGCTTTTTCCCAATGATCCTGATAAAGACTGTCCGGGAAATCATATTCCTCGGGTGTATGCGTTACCGGCATTTCAAATTTCTTCTTAACCATCTTTACCCGGAAAGAATCTTCATCTTCCGCTTTTTCAAGGTCAAAATATTCCTCGGTTGTGTACCGCATCATTATAGGAGTTCCTTTCCACTCCTCTTTGGGTAACGGTATGATCGTGTATTCCATTTTTCCTCCCTTCTTAATCTTCCCCCACCAGACGGACTGTCCTGTAATCATGTCCCACCGCGGGCAGGAACTTCTTTATCACATCCTCCGTGCGCATCTTAAGGCTCGAGGTATTCACGCAAGGGTGACATCCGAGATATTCGCCTTTAAGCACATCCTCATCTATCAGCAGCTGCACTGTATGTTCCGTGTCGTTCATAAGCCCCATGACACTTACCGACCCCGGTTCGAGACCCAGATACTTCATCATGTCCTCCGCTTCCGCAAACGAAAGCCTGGATGAATTGATCTGCGCGGACAATTCCTTTGTCTTAAATTTTTTATCTCCCGGCATCATCAGCAGATAAAACGCCGTCTTCTGGCGGTTACACAGGAACAGATTTTTACAGATAATAACGCCCAATATTTCATCCACCGCATTGCAGGCTTCCATGGTATCGGTCCGCTCATGATCCGTCCTTTTATATTCTATTCCCAAAGAATCAAGCAGGTCATATGTACGTATTTCACGGAGCAGACGCCCGTCTGTATTTCCGGGTCGTCCTTCAAACAGCTCTATATTCATTTTTCGTGGTCTCCTTTAAAGTATGCACAGTTAATTATTGATATGAGTTTTTCAAAAATTAGTATACCATATCATTTGCATATATGAAATTATAAATTTCCCCGATTATGATATTATATTTTTATGATAGCAGTTACCCCATAACGAAAGAGAGTTTGACAATATCGTTCCCGCGATATATGATGATATGTGAGTTTTGAAATAGTCCGGTTCAAACCGGATAAAACTAAAAGGAGAATACAGATATGAGAAAAATCGTTTCAAAAGTGTTTATGTTATGCGCTCTTTTCGCGCTGCTCGGAACGGCTGCTTTTGTACGTCCCGCTTACGGTGCTGAAAAAGCTAAGACGCTCAAGGCCACAGCCAAGGCCGAAGAGATCCAGAAGTATGGCAATGTTGTACTATCTCTGACCTGTGATGAGATCAAAGATGCCGGCTATGAGTATGGTGATGTCGTAAAAGTCAGGTTCCTCGGAACAACTTTAAAAATTCCTTTTGTAAGCAACTATTCCGATGTTGATACGGGCAAGCCCGCAATCCTTGCCCGCGCCGCAGATACAAATGTGCTGCTTGCGATCAATATGGGTGATTTTGCGACTACATACGGAATAGCTGCAAAAACCGTACATGAAGATAATACTGTCGAATGGAATTATGCAGATGAAGTTACAGGACCGGTCAGTTTCAGCATCTCACTCAAGAAAGCCGGCGGTTATTATGATGAATTTGTGATCCATCAGCTGACCATGAGCAATGAAAGAACTGATTATCCGGATCTGACAGATGAGCAATTTGCCAATTTCCGTATGGTAAATACTACTGGAATCGCCGAAGGGAAGCTATACCGTACATCTTCACCCATCAATCCGAAAAACAACCGCAATACTTATGCCGACGCGGCTATTAAAAAAGCAGGTGTGACCGTTATTATAAACCTTGCCGATGATGAGGAAACTGCCAAAGGATACGAAGGATTCGCCGATTCATATTATGCCACTGCGAAGAATACTATGCTAAATATGCCTGTAGATCTTGCTTCCGATGAATTTAAGACTAAACTTGCAAGTGCTCTGAAGTTTATGGCAGCCAATCCGGGTACCTATGCCATCCACTGTACCGAAGGAAAAGACCGTGCCGGTTATGTGGCCGCTCTGCTGGAATGTCTGATGGGCGCAAGCTATGATGAAGTAATCGAAGATTATATGACAACCTTCTATAACTATTATGGTGTGACTAAAGACGATGTACAATATGAGCCTGTAGTAAACAGCAATATCGCAAAATCCCTTAAAACCGCGTTTACATTCAGTAAGAAGGATAAGAAGCGTGATCTTTCAACTGCGGATCTGGCAGCATGTGCTAAGAAATATCTGAAAAAGATCGGGCTGACAAATGCCGAGATCAAAGCGCTTAAGAAGAATCTTTCGGGGAAATAAAGGTTGACTTGCTTCGTTCGTCAATCGGAATCGTGGGCACCTTCAAATGTTCCAATAAGTTACAAGCCTCTCCAATAGAATCAAAAAACATGATTCTATTGGAATCGTGGGCTGGCTCCCACTAAGCGAAATAAAAAACTCCTGCCGGAGAACAAGTTCTCCGCAGGAGGTTTATTATTCGCTTAATAGGCTTGTAGCTTATCACTCAATGATGGTAGCAACCTTACCTGAACCAACGGTACGTCCACCCTCACGATTTAACGGTATGTAGATTAATATTGAATGTATTGATTTTACTGGCTTTTAGTCGCACATATCGCTCATATATCGTAAAAAATTCAATGATTTCAGATTTTTTAGAGCCAAAATAGAGTCACAGCTACAAATACATCAAGATTCAATAGGTATCTGCAAATACCCTTAATAATTCCTTCCGATATATAAGCTTTTTACTTTTTTATATATTTTCTGCCTTTTGTATCTCCGGTAGAGTACAAATAGCCAAGCTCAATAAGTTCCTTAAGTAGTTGACGTGTTCGAGAACCTTGCAATCCGATTAATTCTCCAACTGCTTCTGCACTGTATTCTTTTCCTGTTTCCATAACTGTTAATATCTGCTTATGTCTTGTTTTCAAGCCCTCAGGATAATCTGCCGATTTTTCTGCCGATTCTGCCGTTTTTTTTAACCCACGATATATATCTAAATATGTATCCGACGGCTTAATATAAATGGTTACGCTGCCTTTTGATACGTTTACTGCCGGTACCCAAAGTAAACCGCTTCTTCATGATAAGCCTCCTTTGCTAATGCTCTTCGTTGTTTTAACCCCGTCCCTGTGGTTCATGGTCTCTCGACTATCCCCACGAACAGCGGAATTCCTTCAGCCGATCTGATAACAAACATAAACGGACGGTCAAGGACAAAATTCATCTTTTCATCCGGCGGCATTGCAGATCCGCATAACAGCTCCGCAGTATATGCAGCCGCCTTGACACCCTCCTCGTCTGCCATGACACGTACTCCGTGTTCGACCTTATCCATCCATATTTCTGCAGGATCATCGGATACCGGTGAGAAATCAGCCTTCTGTCTGTCAAATGCGTCTGTTATGCCAAGTTCTTTCAGATCGTCGATAATATCTTCTTTTGATGAGACATCAAATTTAGGAACGGACAGATTGACGATCAGATTCTTCTTTTGCTCGTATTCAGAGCATCTTTCAATAAA
>JAILRI010000230.1 GCA_024698555.1 Lachnospiraceae bacterium | reverse complement strand
AGTCTTTACAGTAATGCAATGCCGTCAGTCTGGATACCCAGTCCGTAAATCCTGTAGCCGCGATCACCATCTTATCGTCCTCGGTGCAGCCCTCCTGCTTCGATACATACTCCAGTAGTTCTTTGTATATCTCTTTCGTATGCTCTATGCATAGGGGATAATAGATCAGCGAGAGGCTCTCTTCCGATCGCCTGATATATCTGTAGAGCGGCTCATTTACCATGCCGTATCCGCCCGGTACGCTCTCCATATAATCCAGGTTAAAGGCCAGATCTTCTCCGTTTTTTATCTCGTTTCTGAAACGGATATTGTTATTGTTGATCTCTTCCAGACTGTATAACTTATTTGTAACGAAGTTAAACAGCATCAGCCAAACCAGGTAATGTGTCTTGTTTCGCCCGATCAAGTATTCCTTACCGACCTCATATCCGTCTTCGGCTTTGAGCAGATGGTTTTCATATTTCTTGTTCAGGTTTGCGGAATTGTACCAGTTCATGCCGACCATGATCAGCGATGCGTCTTTCCCAAATCGCTCCGCTGCCCCCACATACTTTTCGACCAGATCCATGTTCGGTATATCATCAGCGTCCACAAATGTCACATACCGCCCGGAGGCCCGCTCCAGTCCGACGTTTCTGGCCGCTGCCGCCCCTCTGTTCTCTGTCTCTATCAATGTCACCCGGCTGTCATATCTGCTGTATCTCGCGGCAATATCATGTGTGTCGTCTGTCGATCCGTCATTTATTATTATCACTTCCAGATTAGTATAGCTCTGTGCGCAAACGGCATTAAGACAGGCTTCGAGATAGTCTGCCGCGTTATATGCCGGTATTACAACTGATACTAAATCTTGCATGTGAACCCATTCTGCCTTCTGCCGCTATTTTCGCTCATACACGTTCAGCGTGTCTCTGACAACCTCGTCCCAGCTGTACTTCGCACATATATAATCCGCTGCCGTGGCCTTCAGCTTCGCCGCTATATCCGGATTATCAAGCATAAACTGCAAAGTATCCTTCAGATCCGCTACATCGCCTTTTCTAAATGTCAGCGCCTTATCCTCTACCACGGACGCGCACTCCTCTATATCCGAAGTCAGGCAGGCATTGCCGTAACTCATCGCCTCCAAGAGGCTTAACGGCATGCCCTCGAGGTCGGACGGCAGAACATAGATATATGCGTTGCTGTACAGTTCCTCGAGCATCCTGCCCTGGACAAAACCGGTAAACTGAATACGGCTGTCCCCTGCCGCCAACTGACGGAGTTCGTCTACAAAGCCGCTCGAATCGGAACTGCCGCCGGCTATTACCAGCCGTTTACCAGTCGATACGCTCTTATATGCTTCGATCAGGTACTTGATACCCTTTTCGGGCACCAGTCTTCCCAAAAACAATATATAGTTGTCTTTTTCCAGTCCGAATTTGTATTTTATCTCCTTCGCTTCGCACAGTTCCGGACGGTTAACTCCGTTGGGAATGAACACTGTTTTCCTGCCGTATGTTTTCTCAAAATACTCCTGTACGCCCTTACTGAGTACTATAATCTCATTCGCAAAACGTACTGCGTTCTTCTCACCCATCATTATGAATCTGCTGGCAAACTTTCCCCACTTTGCCCTCTGATGATCCAGCCCGTGTATCGTGACTATGACTCTCTTTCCAAACAATCTGGGCAGCCAGCACATAAAAGCCGGTCCTTCCGCGTGAATATGTACTACGTCATATCTGCCTAACGAAGCGGCCACTGTCGCAAAAAAAGCCGAGGATACCGCAGCCAGGCCCTTCTTATCGATCGTGGGAACGTACTTTATACGAACACCTTTGTATTCTTTTATCTTTTCCGCATCAAACTTCCTGCCGCTGACATGATGCGTGTTTCTGTTGTAGCAGGTCACTGCATGCCCCAATGCAGTCATGCGCACAGCCAGTTCTTCAACGACTATCTCTATCCCGCCCTCCCGTGACGGTACTTTTTTCATCCCGAGCTGAGCAATCCTCAAATGCATGTCCTCCTTCTTCGACACTTATCGGTGCCGATGTCTTCCTCTGCTCTGCCAAAGTCAAAGGCAAAAAAGGGGAATCTCCCCCTTAGAGACTCCCCAAAAGAACGCAATTCACCCATACCCCCGGTATCGTATACTCCCCCTTACTCTACCGCTCCGGCCGGTGTCTCAATATCATCGATCAGGATGTCCTCTGCATCTGCATCGAGCACTATGCCGCTGTCTTCCGCGACATACTGCCTCTGTTCCGCTGCGGCGTCTGCATCATTTTTCATCATTATGCAATAAAAAACCCCAGCTGCTGCTATGAACACCAGTGCCGCAGCATACACCACTCCGATCCATTTCTTTCCGCTCTTTTTCATAATAAATCCACCCCGTAATCAATAAGCTCCCTTTTTTCTGAGCACTACCTGAAATACCGTTTTGAACAATATCTTCAGATCGAGCCACAGACTCCAGTTGTCTATGTATTCCTTATCCAGTGCCACCACCTCGTCAAAATCTGTAATCTCGCTTCGCCCGCTGGTCTGCCACATACCGGTGATACCCGGCTTTATGGAGAGACGTCTCCAGTGTCTGGTGTCGTACTTTTCGACCTCATCCACAGTCGGCGGTCTGGTGCCGACCAGACTCATCGATCCGAACAATACGTTAAAAAACTGCGGCAGTTCATCAATAGATGTTTTTCTGATGAATTTACCGACTCTCGTGATGCGCGGATCATCTTCTATCTTGAACATAAATCCGCCGGATACACGGTTCTGTTTTTCCAATGCTTTTTTCAGCTCTTCCGCATCCGCGACCATGCTGCGGAACTTAAACATCTTGAAGCGTCTGCCGTTCAAGCCTACACGCTCCTGTTTAAATATCACCGGACCCTTAGAATCGATTTTTATCGCTATGGCTGTGATCAGCATGGGAACGGCAAATACAATGATGCCGAAAATGCTCAGGATGATGTCAAAGAATCGCTTCCACGCTTTCGCGTAAACGTTCATGACCACATTGTGATATGTCATCGCCGCATACGGCCCGATAGTACAGATCGTCGTATTTGACTGGTCAAAATGATAGGGTTTGTCGATAACCCGCACGATCAGTCCAAGCTCCAGACACAGCGCCACATAACGTTCATAATTGACCGGCTTTCTCCTGTGCTGAACAAAAAACACCTGATCCACAGCGTTCTCATGAACAACCTTCTCCAGCTCGTCAATTGTCCCAAGGTACGGCGTATCATCATTTTCGGGATAGAACGCAGATACGGCCAGATAACCGATTATATCCACACTCATACTGTTATTTCGCAGGTAATGAGTGATCTTTTCATAGTCCTGCCTCGAACCGACCAGCAGCGTCCTGATGGAATAGGTTCTGGTCTTTCTGAGTATCCAACGTGTGAGAAATGCACTGACCAGCAGCAGAAAATACTCACAGGCAAGAAATACTATATAGAACTTCAATCCGACCTCACAATTACCTACGATAAACGCGAGCACCGTCACGATCAGATTCGCAAACAGAAATGACTGACTCAGATAACTAAGCCATCTGTCAAAATAAAAAAACAACGTGGTATCGTAGATCCTCTTATTGTGATTGAAAACTATTATAAGTACTATTGAACAGACATAAATCGAGAAATAGCTGAAATCATTTATATGTCTGCCTCTATCCACGATCATGGCAATAACAAACGCCAAAAAACCGTATAGGATATCAAAGCCCATATACGCAATATTTAAATTGGCATGTCTGTTACGCTTTTTCATAATGACAATAACCTCAACTGCAAATACTTATAATCCTACATTTTCATTTTCTGACAAACGATTTTTCTTGTCAACATTTTTCTGAAAACACAATATGAGAGTACCGTCCCCCGGCCGGTACTCTCATCCCATGATACAGTTTAGTCCTCTTCTTCGATCACTTCGACCGCTTCGTCATCAAACCCGCCCCAGCTAAAAAGCCAGTTCCTGAGGCTGAAGCATTCGGTAGATGAAGTCAGGAGCATACCTCCGCTGGTATTGGTGACCTTGCGATATCCTGTCCCGCAAACGGCAGTATCCTTAAAATCGAGTTCTTCGATAGCCGGTGCTGCATATGTCTTTTTCATTTTGTTTTCCTCCCCGATCAGCTGATAATATCTGCATTTTCAAAATTGAAGAACAGGCATCCGTCCGTCATAGTGTCAAACGCAGCCTCACCGGCAAGCGCCTTGATCCCCTTCTGATTCGTTGCCGACAGCTTGGAAATGTTGTAATTGTTCCCAAGATAACCGATATAAGCATCGGCCAGATCGCCGAATTCCTTTTCGACGAAAGTATATGAACCTACAGGCAGCAGATAAACATCTACATACTTAGTTTCTAAGGGGTTATGGTTATCCTCCTTACTGAACATTTCCACCTGATATCTTCCGGCTTCTTTGATATGAGCTTCCTTAATGTCATAAGCGACACCAAAATCATCTGCAAGGCCCTTTGCCATATCAACTTTAACAGTATAGCCCTTGTCAAGATTTGTTACCTTGAATTCATACTTGGAAGATACCAAAGTAAATGAACCGTCCTCACCAAACTCGTTTGCTGCAAGGTAAAGAGAATTACTGTAATGTCTGAGCTTAAAGAAAGCTGCGTTCTTCTCATCTTCATTTCCGGTATACGCGAAGGCCGTGCTTTCGCCGTTACCCTCCTTAGCCTTGTCCTTAGCATAAACCCTCAAGATTCCGTTCTCATCTTTCTTAACTTTGAAGTAGCACTTAATGGGTGTTTCAGCAAAATCCACGAAGTCCTGACCCTGTTTTTCCCTGATATAGTACTCGCCTTCTTCGTTAATTGTCCAGGTAGCAAATCCATCTGCTCCGGTTTTTGCCTCACTTACCTTTTTGTACTTCTTGCCATTCTTCTTATAAAGAACAGCTTTAACTCCCGAGATTTCTTTCGAAGGGCAGCAAGTTCCGTCGACACTCATGATAGATACCTGAACCGAGCTGTCTTTCTTTACCTTGTTGGGAACGAAATGAACCTCACCTTTACCGTTCGTAAACTTCTTGGCAATAACGGATCCGATCAGATTCGAACCCATATTTACATTGGCGCAGGGAGCGAGAATAACACCGCCAAACTCATTGTCGATTTCAACCGTTTTGTCATAACTGCCGAAATTCCAAATAATCTGAGCCGTATATCTTGCACCGCTCTCTGAAGTAAGATTTTCAAAGATTATCTTAGGAAGATGAACGTTATCAACACCTTCAAGTCCGGTAACATTTATCAGCAGTGTATTTGATGTACCTGCGATCCCGGTAATAAGAAGATCCGTCAGATTATAGTTTTCAGGATTACTGCGATCAGCATTTTGCAGATCAATATAGGAGAGATTGATCACATTATCGGTTTCGGTGCAATCGATGCGCCTTCCGTTACCGGCATTTTGATCGACCTTATCATATTTTGAGCCCGAATCAGGACGCTTTGCAAGTTCTCCCGCAAGTGTCTCGAGTCCTTTCAATTCACTATTGATATCAATAAAAGGAACAGATCCCTCGTTTATGAATTCGGTGGGTTTAAAGTTACAACTAACCTTTCGTCCGTCTACATTCCAGGTTCCGTCAGAATTCTTCGTGAGTTCATGCCTGCTTCCCACAATAAATTCCATCTTGGAATACTTAGGAAGAAACGCCTGATATTTATAGCTATAATTAAGATTCTGCCCTTCTATAAACTGCCTCGCATACAATATACCGCCCGTTGTCGGTTCGAGTGTCTGAAAGACTAATGAATTACAGGCCACATTTGTCTCCGCATGTGCAGTCATCTCAACTTCATCCGCAAAAACTCCGAAGTCCGCGGCAATCCCGAGCAGATTGCTTTCATCCGATGCCTTATAGACCGGATCACCGTTTACATATTCCACGCCCGCATGAGCGCTGACGGTCCCAAAAAGCATCAATGATGCCACCGCGGCTACCAGAAAGC
Organism: Lachnospiraceae bacterium; assembly: GCA_024698555.1. GTDB lineage: Bacteria > Bacillota > Clostridia > Lachnospirales > Lachnospiraceae > RUG11977. The sequence goes on along the minus strand of JAILRI010000230.1, from coordinate 2,952 downwards.
AGAAAACTTTACTTTTCATGACAATTCCTCTCCTTATTAATTCAAAACTTCACAAATTAGAATACTCAGAGAGGATACAAATAAGATACTTTTTGTATCGGTTCGTAATGTAACATAAAAAAAACAGTAAATTTTCTTACTTTTTTGCCGAAACCGTTTTTCGTGATTATCTCGCAAACGTGCTTATTATAGGGCTTTCTCCACAATCTCAAATAGTTGGCTTGCTGTATTTTTCTTATCGGGTCTTCCGATCAGGATCACGCGGATCTTTGAAGCAAGTTCCGCTGCCAGCGCAACCGTCACAGGATTGTTTCCCGAAAACATGATCGATCGCTCAATAAACAGACTGTCGATCAGCATTTTCAGTTTTTCTGCGCCTCTGAGCTCCATCATTTCTACTTCCGCCTCAGGTGACAGCACCGCGATTATACACAGCAATCCCAACTCTGCCGGCTCACACGAAAACTCATCCTCATACGGTACTATGTACTTATCCTTATTCTCCGTAATATGCATCAGTCCCTGTGTATCGATGCCTTTCTGCTCTATCACATCCGTACACAGCTTCGCTGCCGGAAATGCAGGATATACCAGTGCCATGCCGTTTTCCAAGCCTGCCACGATCATATCGTCCGCCATCAGCTTGTATCCATGTTCCAGAAACTGCCTTGTAAGTGTAGACTTACCGGCTCCGCTCCTGCCGGAGATCAAAACGGCCTTATCTCCCATCCTTACGCCGCTGCAATGTATGGCCAGCTTCCCCCGCTGCAGAAAAAGCATGGCCAATCCGTATCCCAGCAAAAATGATCTTATCCTGTCCGGATCAGCTCCGGGCGCTGGTTCATAAAGGACCCTCTCGCCTCCTTCGACGGCACAGATCAACTCATCATTGTAAAAACTGCTGTGGTCCTTTCCGAGCACAACATATTCCCGGGTAAGTGCTTTCTTCTCTTCGCCCGAAAATACCTTTCGCTCGAAAAAGATATCTGCCGCATCTTCAGCCTTCACCAGATACGGGATCTCGATATCCGATTCAAGAATTGCTCCGTATATTCTGTATAAATACTTGCCCATACGTTCTCACCTGTTTTGCCTATAAAGAAAGGCCTGACGCTTTTCTATCAGGCCTTTCTGTTAACAACAATCTCTTAACACGAGAGATCACTCTTCGTCTTTATCCTTACGGATACTTTTGCGTGCGATCATTGCACCGAACCCTGCGCAGGCAGAACCGATGCAGTAGAATACTGCCGCACTCGCAACACCGGTCTCAGGAAGTACATCGCCCTGCGGTGTCTCAATTACGTCGACGTCAACATCCTCTTCGGGAGCACCCTCGGGTGTCTCAGGAACCTCGTCAAGCTCAATATCTTCTTCAGGAGCGCCTTCAGGTGTCTCAGGAACCTCGTCGAGGTCAATCTCAGGCTCCGGAGTAGGCTCTTCAGTCGGTACCTCTGAGGGAACCTCTGTAGGCACTTCAGTAGGTGCCTCGGTAGGTACATCAGTAGGAGGGATAATGATAAACGGAATCGGGTCGGGATCGGGCGTAGGTTCAGGGCTGGGTTCAGGCTCCGGTTCAGGATCGGGCTCAGGATCGGGCTCAGGCAGTACATATGTTATGGTGATCGTTTTTGCAGCCGGATCAACAACATATTTGTATTCAACTCCGTCAACTGTTTTCACAACTACCGAATATACACTATCTTTATCGCTGTACTGATCTCCAAGAGCTGATACATTCTTAACGTTATCATTTGAGAACGCAGGAGTGTCTCCTGAAATAACCTCTATGGTGCCATCAGAGATCGTTACAAATTTATCCTCGCCGTCAACGGGATTCTCCTTCTCAACCTTGTAAATAACGTTCCACTCATCATACGCAGGCATCTCATAAATACGTACGGCACCATCCACATGGAATCTGGGTCCTACACTGTCATTCTGATACTTGATAACGTACCAATCGATATCCCACTCTATACTTCCATCGCCAAGCCCAAGCTCCAGCTTGTTATTCATATATTCAAATGCGAGCTGATTAAGTTGATCAAACGAAAACTCATCATTTGTTTCATCAACTTCCGCAAGAACCTGCTCCACAAGAAACTCCGTTTCTCCCTCACGCTGCTCCAGTGCGAGCTCGTTCAGATTCATGGCACCTCTGTATGCAGCAGGGTCGTCCTCAGTTATGCCGTAGAACTCATTCAGCGCCCTGTCGATGGCAACGGATACAGCAGCACCTGACACCGGAACGGAGTATCTTCCTTTTTCGCCGTCAGCATTAACATCGACGTGTATCTGATAATAATGCGTCACAGGCTGTCCGTCATAAGTGTTAACGTTACCCGCATTTGTGGAATCGTCAGTAGCACCCTGCGCAGTCCTGTCGACCTCTGTGGCAACATCGTCATTTCTGACACTGAAAACCATCTGAGCTCCGTCGCCCGCTTCAGGCGACTCATGATAATCATGTGCCAGAGTCCTGATGCCGTTAAGCGAGAGAACTACAGCCAGCGCTGCGATCACGGTAAAAAACTTTGTAAGTAACTTAGATAACTTCTTCATCTCTTCCTCCTATTCGCGAGTATATTGCGATGATCACATTCACCGCAAAGACAATCGCTATCTATTATAACGATAAATCAATAAGGATACATTTGGGGTACAAATTCTTGCGACTTCATGAATAATAAATAATTAAACTACACGTTTTTCAGCAGTAAAAAAGTGCAGTTTCCGGCATGTTCCAATTAACAGAAAAGCCTTGTTTTAGGCGACTCCGCGCCAAAAAACGGTTACAGTCGGAAACCCGGTTACACGAAAACAGTTTATCGCAGTAACGCATTGACAAAGCAATTCGATAATGCTATTATGGTAAAATCAAGCTGATGACACAATAAGGTTACAATTCGGGGTTAGGTTCGAAAAAAACTGCGGTCAACTTTTTTCGAG
>JAILRI010000225.1 GCA_024698555.1 Lachnospiraceae bacterium | reverse complement strand
AAGGGGACAGACTGTAAATCTGCTGGCAATGCCTTCAGTGGTTCGAATCCACTCTCTCCCATACGACGCGGGGTAGAGCAATCCGGAAGCTCGTCGGGCTCATAACCCGGAGGTTGCAGGTTCAAATCCTGTCCCCGCTATCAGATATGTCTGGACCGTGTGGTTCAGGCATTTTTTTATTCCTTAATCCTTAAAAAGCCTGTATAATAAAGAAATGATGAATGAACCTATTTACCGCAGACTGTTCGGAACGCCTCTGCGTTCATTTTTACTTATGATAGGCGTGATCGTATTCCTGTTCGGCGGGTACATGCTGATGGGATATTATATGGCCGATACGGTTGCCCTGGGCGAACTGTCTGAAGAAGATACAAATGAGCTCAACAGATTATATGATTCAGGGGATTTTGAAGGAATGGCGGAATATGCGGCCGGTATCGGGTCGGGCAGTCTGGGGCTGCTAAGCTACGCCCATTCTGATCTTCTGAATTATTATATTCAGTACATACATGTAAGGGACGTTTATGTGCCCAAGCTCGGCAGCGGGACCATCACGGAAGATGAGAAAAGGAATCTGACCGAGTGCGTATTTTCCTATTATTACCGGTGTTACGCTGATACAGTGGGCACGGCGGGAAATTTATCGGAAGATGACCTGAAGGTGCTGGATGGGATAAGGGATACGTATATGCTCGGGATAATGACCGACAGGATGGGATTTTCGGAAGGCGACATGGAAGCGGCCCGCCCGGAGATCATGAAGAACGGTTATTTCCATACGGACAGGGCGGATAAGTTTTCTGACAGATACGGTGAACGGTATAAATAAAAAATGAACGAAAAGAAACGTCTTGATTATCTGGACATGGTAAAGGGCTTTGGTATTTTTACCGTTGCCCTGGGACATATGGAGGATATCGCTACGGGAACCCGTGTGTGGATATCTTCTTTTCACATGCCGCTGTTTTTTATCGTTACAGGGATACTGATGGCGGTAAGGGACGAGCCGTCGAGGGACTTTTGCGAATCGGCAGCAAAGCGCTTCAGGGGGATCATAATACCTTACCTTTGGTTTTCCCTCAGCTATTTCATCATAGATATAGCCAACCTGAACGTGATCCATAATATCGACCGCCGTACGTTCATTGTTGATACGATAGATTCGGCAACCTTTTACGGGATGAGCGTTCTGTGGTTCCTGCCGGCGCTTTTTTTGGCATCGGTGGGATTCCTCGGCCTTAAGAAAAAACTTCCGGATAAGGCAGTCTTCTGTCTGCTCATCGTTATTGCGGTATTATGCTATATGGCAAAGCTTCAGACCGAATCGGTCTACGCGGCATATGAAAGTTCGATAGCGGCAGCATCTGCCATACATATAGCATACATATTTCTGCGGGCCGCGATCGCGCTGAGCTTTGTAGGATACGGTTATTATGCCAAGCGGATGTTTGATGCGTTTTCGAAAAAGGATAACGGGGCCGCAAGGTTCCTGTCTTCGCGGACAGGCTCTTTTGCGGCGGGGGCAGTCCTTCTGGCGGTAAATATCTTTCTTTCACAGAAAAACGGATGTGCGGATCTTAGGAACATGATACTTAATAATGTTCTGATATACTACCTTGCCGCATTTGCCGGATGCTTCGGGATCGTGCTCATATTTAAGGCACTGCCGTCCGTAAAGCTTGTAACCTACTTTGGGCGTAATTCGATAATTGTCATGGCGTGCCATATCAATTATTATATTCTGTATGCAGGCATAAAACTTGCATGGTTCGTTGATTCGTTCAATACTCACGCCAGACACTACGTGTTTGTTGCAGTTGTAATGATAACCGTCTTTGCGCTTTCGGCGGTAGTGATTGAGGCGATCAACAGGTTCTTTCCGTTCGTTCTCGGAAAGAAGATCAAACCTTTACGGGGATAGAAAATGTCAGATACAAAGAAGAGACTTGACTATCTTGATATGACAAAGGGCTTCGGCATGATGCTCGTTCTCATCGGACATCTGCAGGGAGATTCAATATTTACTTTTTCGCCGTATATCAAGCCCCTGTGCACATTTATCTTTTCTTTTCATATGCCCATGTTCTTTATCGTTACGGGAATACTCCTTGCCATAAAGAACGACGAGGTAAAACCGTTCCGCGAAACAGCCGCATCCAGATTCAGGGGGATAATGATACCGTATTTCTGGTTCTCGTTTTTCTACCTGATATTTGTCGTGGCGGCACTGGTAAAGGGAGAGATTGCGGTACAGACGCTCTATCTGAACATCTGGTATGTTCTCAGCGGTTACGGGATGAATGTGCTTTGGTTCCTGCCGGCACTGTATCTTGGAGAAATGCTCTTCCTGTTCATGCGCAGAAGGATCAGGGAGGACCTTCCGTTTGTGGCCATTATTGTTCTCTCAAATGCCATTGTGTATTCAGCCGCATATTTCCTCTCGATCGCAAAATATCCCTCGCCGCTGTCCATGCGGGTCCATGAACTGCTGATAACACTGCTTCGCCCCGTTCTTGTCTGCGGGTTCATTTCGATAGGCTATTACGTCCACAGGCTTCTAGGCAGAGGGACACGGATCGGAGACTTTTTCAGCGCGCCGCGGCACGATGAAAAGGGAAGGATAGCCATGAAATACCGCATGGCCTATATAGTTCTCGGGCTTATGCTGTTCGGAGTTGTCCTGGCGCTGTTTGGGATCAATAACGGGATTGATTTTCGGACGCTTGCATTCCGGAACGTATTTTTCTTTTTTGTATGTGCGCTTTCCGGGAGCTATGCAATGATCTGCATTTGCAAAGGACTGCCCAGAATGGCGCTGCCGTGCTACTGGGGCATAGGATCCCTGATCTTCATGGTCACGCATAATTCCCAGACGGTCCTGACATTTGCGCTGAAGACGGCAATGTACGCAAACCAGTATCTTACAAGGGCCCGCGGATATATATGTTATGCTATCGTGATCATTGTGATAACGGCATATTCAACGCTGATGATCTATATCATCCGGAGATTTTTCCCGTTTGTCATGGGAAAGCCCATGAAGCGTCCTGAAAAGAAACAGAAATAGGATACGAAGGAGATATGTCTATGGATAAAATCATTACTTCAAATGACATGGTATATCTGTTCAGGCTAGCGCTTGCCATACTGGCCGGAGCCGTCATCGGCTATGAAAGGGAGCAGAAGTTCAAAGTGGCAGGCCTGCGTACGCATATCCTGATCTCCATGTCTGCCGCGCTTATGATGATCATATCAAAATATGCTTTTCTTGATGTGGTGCTTCAGTACTCAACGACCGCCGTAAGGGTGGACGTATCCCGTGTGGCAGCAGGGATAATCGCCGGAATGGGGATACTGTCCGGAGGCCTGATATTCATAGGAAAACGCGGGAATGTCTCGGGACTTACAACTGCCGCCGGAATATGGGCAACCATAGGAATCGGCATGGTTATTGGCTCCGGCATGTATGCGGTCGGTATCGGAGCGGTGATACTGGTGGAGATCGTTCAGGTCGTGCTTCACAATGATCCGGTCTTAAGGCACGAGATAAAGGCCTCGGCGGTCTTTGCCCTGAAAAATGCAGACAAGGATTATGACCGGATAGCCAAAGACCTGGAAAGACAGAAGGTAAAGATCTCAGCTGTAAAGATAGAGAAAAAATCCGGCAGCGAAGCAGAACTCAGATGTTTCCTCACGTTTGACAGCAGATACGGACGGGACGATGTTGTCAGGATAATGAGCGGGATCAGCGAGACCGAAAAATACGAACTGCCGTAGCTTTCAACAATCAGTAAGGACCGGATCACTTAAAAGGTTTAAGTTGACTGTTTGAGGATATTTGTTTATAATCACGTGGTGTATCGTTACAGGGTTTAGGGAGAAAATCCCATAAAACACCCTGCCGATATAAATGCAGACGTATCGAAGTGGTCATAACGGGGCGCACTCGAAATGCGTTTGCCCTCCGGGGCACGAGGGTTCGAATCCCTCCGTCTGCGCTGTAAACCTTCATTGGAAACCTTGATTTTTCAAGCAATTCCGATGAAGGTTTCTTTTTACAGCTTAGTTACATTGGGTTACACTTAGTTACATTGGGTTACATTTCACTCATGCTGTCTTATGAAGAGTTCTGTAAATACTATTGGTATCGTGATGAACTGTTTGAAAAATATAGAGATAGTATTACGGGTTCCATTGACTATATTTAGAATATATGTATAATATAAGTATGAACGATATTTCATTTGATTGGGACGAAGAGAAGAATAAGAAGAACGTCAAGAAGCACAAAGT
>JAILRI010000186.1 GCA_024698555.1 Lachnospiraceae bacterium | reverse complement strand
CACCTGCCTGCATCCCTTCGAGGACGAGCATTGCGTAAAGTTCCTGATCCCGATGCTCTGGTTTACACCAGCGGGTATCGTGGTAGAGGAGGAACTTCTCCGAAACATGATATTCTTTTGTACCAAAGCTGAAATTGCATCTTTTCTTTTCCATTATGTATCCTCGCAAAATCCCGAATTGTTCCTCCGACATCTAAACCACAGCCACAACCTGCCGTTATCCAAATCACTAACTCAACCCTACCGCAAAAAAGTCTAAACCGGCAACTCAACCCTATGACATCTAAACGGCCTTCTCAACCCTCCGACCGAAGCGATTGATCTGTTCTGATAGAGCGTTTTTTGCGTTCAAACCGTCTCCCCGGCGCAGATGCCCTGAGGCCCGAAAAGCCCGGAAATACGGCACTTTTTCGGCGGTCAGTCCTTAACCTTTGACATCAATACTACCGTCTCGACGTGGCACGAGTCGTGCTTTTGCATAATCATACCTCGGACACGCGCATCCACCTTGCGAAAAAGAACATGGATACTATTTTTCTCGCGCAGGGGAACATGTCAGCGTATTTTCTCGCGTAAGGGAACATGTCGACGTTTGCCCTGATAACCATTACTTCTTATAGAAAGAATAAGTATTCTTCCCTCTTTGCTTTGCCTGATACATTGCGTCATCGATTTTCCGGAACAGATCTTCTGCATCGGAGGATTCACTTCCGTGAACAATTCCTACGCTGACAGAGGCAGACGGAAGTCCATCTTCTGTATTCGCGAGCTCCCTATTAATCCCGGTAATTTTCTCTTCTATCTGTTGTTGTTGCGGCTTTGCTGCATGCACCATGAAAACGACAAACTCGTCTCCTCCGATACGGCAAACATAATCATCGGAACGGAAATAGCGCTTCAAAACACTCACCAGTTTAATCAGCACCTTATCCCCAACCGCATGCCCGTATGTGTCATTGATTTCCTTGAAATTGTCTATATCAAATAGAAGCATATAAACGTTTTCCAGATCGACACTTGAGAGGAGCAAATCATATCCTGAACGGTTATAAGCACCTGTCAATTCATCATGAGATGCTTTGAAATTCAAGCGTTCCAGACTGTTCTTGTATATTTCGTACATTTTATTATAGGCTCGCGCCAGATAACGGAACTCCTCCGCGCCAACCTCTGGAATCGGGCTATCCGCTTTGATCTGATCCACCGCATTCAGTACAGGATGAATACCAAGTCTGGAGGTAAGCCACACCATTAGGAGAATCACTATAGTCTGAAACGCAATCACCAAACGAACAAACGCCATTTCCTTGCTCAGCGAACTAAGTGCGGAGGCATCAGTGTCGTATGCCATAATTTCGAGTTCATCCAGGCTGGCCCTCATGTCTTCCCGAATCAAGTTTTTCTGCACATAGTACTCTTCATCATGTACCATAACTGATGCACGCTGCATTTTTTCTTCCGGCGAAAGAGCCTGGTCCTCTTTCGAAAGCTCTATTTCCTTTAATTCATCGGGATAATCCGTATATCTCTTTGCTTCGATCACAAGCCGCATCGCATAATACTCCCGGTTCATCAGTTCCAGAGAACTGGCCATTGCCTCTTGCAGTTCCGCAAGTGCGGCATCATTCCCATTTGCGGCAGACATTCTGGAAATCGCTTCTTCACGGCGCTTGGTCCCAAAAGCCTCAGTGAAATACTCATCAAGGTATTTCTTGTCTCCAAGCACAGTAAAACGCTGAACGCTTTCCGTCAAATAATCGGATGCATCCATTAACTCTCGGGCGGCCTTCCTCAATTCGATCTGCTGCTCTGAAGTCTCAGTCAGGCTACGGAAACTGGTAGACAGGTGATATGTGGAATAGAACATCAAACCAGAAATGATAACTGCTCCGACAATCAACCAGAAATGGACCCTCCGAAGAGAGATTCCATCTTTTTCCTTTTGCTTCAAAATCATCTTATTGGCCTCTTCAATCTATCGCAAAATAACGATACTTTCAGATTTCTTCACCCAACTTCTCAAATTCCTCAACTGGCATGGGCTTAAAGAAATAATAACCTTGCATTTCGGAACAACCTCGATCGTGAAGGAATTCTGCCTGTTCGATAGTTTCTACTCCTTCTGCAATCATCTTCATTTCCAGTGCGTCCACCATTTGAATCATGTATCCGACAATGGTTCGGCTTTTTTTCTGGTCTCCGGATGAGGTCAGGAAATGCAGATCCAGCTTGATGCGGTCAACGGGCACTTCCTTGAGCATATGCAAGGAAGAATAGCCGCTTCCGAAA
>JAILRI010000152.1 GCA_024698555.1 Lachnospiraceae bacterium | reverse complement strand
AGTGTATTACCGGAGCGGAGTATTCCGCCATTTTACGGAAGATTGCAAGTGTTCAACTTCTATGACCGCGAGAATAGATGTAACTGATCTGGTGGAGCATTCCGAGCAGACAGGAACTAAATTCTACATCAACTTTCTGTAGCTGCTCTCAAAGGCGCTTAACTCGCGTGATGATTACAAAATATCCAATATATATGCTTCCGTTTATAGTTGAAGATTTATAAAATATACCGAGACATACATCGGAATAACACAGGAAACGAGTTATCAAGTAATTACAGGATAATCTGTCAGGTATAATATTGCAAATCTGTTAAACAAAACTCCGTTATCGGTGTTGCAGTCCGGAGGGGGAGGTGTTATCATGATCTGTAAGGATATTGTAAAAAAGGCCACTCAGGCAGCCAGGAAGCCTGCAACAAGAAGACGGCAACAAAAAGCCTGCAGCAAAAGCCTGCCGCCAGGACCGCAACGAAGAAGAAACAGAACAGAGGATACAGACCATGGAACTTATTCTATATATGTTTGAGACCTGTCCGTTTTGCAGGAAGGTCATCCGTGAAATCGAGGAAGAAGGAAGGGACGATATCGAATATCGTGATATTCACAAGAACGGTGAATATCGCCGTGAGCTCGTCGAGATCGGGGGCAAGGAGCAGGTTCCCTGCCTGGTGATCGACAACAGGCCCCTCTATGAAAGTGATGATATAATCAAGTGGTTAAGAGATAATCCGCACCGCTGAGATGTCAGACATTGCACCCTCCATAATACAGGTGTAGATATCACTTGTATTATGGAATTTTTTTATTTTGAACATAATATCAACCACCGGTTTTTTAGAAAACCTGTCCGGCGGGTGATAAAGAGTGATCCCGGGTGTTAAAATAAGATAAAGTATCAGCATATGATCCAAAGAGGAGCAGCGATATGTCGGCACAAAGCGAACTGCAGCAAAGAACGTCCGTAAGGACAAAGGAACCTGTACAGTATAACGTCATTATGATAAATGATGATTTTACCACCATGGATTTTGTCGTAATGATCCTGATAGAGATTTTTAAAAAGGACTCTGTCACTGCAGAGCAGCTTATGCTGGAAGTGCATGAGACCGGAAGGGCGGTTGTCGCCACGTACCCGTATGATATTGCTGTGTCCAAGGTCAATAAAGCACTTTCCCGGGCCAGAGAATATGGTTTTCCGTTCAGGATGGTTGTGGAGGAACGATCATGAGAATGTCAGAAAGATTAGCCGGTATAATTCAGAAGTCGGTGGAATATTCCATCGATAATGGTTATGAGCTCGTTACGCCGGAAACTTTTTTACTTAACCTGTGTTATGAGCCGGAGTTTCGGACAGCATTTGTCAGCTGCGGCGGAAATGTCGACGACCTGATCAGCGACCTTCAGGAGTACCTTGACGAGTATATCGACAAGGATGGCGGTGAGGATGCCGAACTGTCGGCGGGACTGGCAGGAGGGCTTGCGTATGCGGGAAAACACGCCATGACCAGCGGCAATGATGAGATAAAGCCCATCCATATGATAAACGCCCTGTGGGAGATACCGGAATGTTATGCGGTATATTTTATCGAAAAGCAGGGAGTGGAAAAGGCGGATCTGCTGATCGCCCTGTCGGAGGAGGACGATCCGAAACCCGCGAATGATGCGGCTTCGCCGGATATCATCAGCATGTATGCTCCGTGCCTTAATGATATTGCGGATCAGGCAAATCCTCTGATCGGCCGGGAAGAGGAGCTGGAGCGGACCATACAGGTATTATGCAGAAAAGATAAAAACAATCCGCTGCATATAGGTGAGCCCGGTGTGGGGAAAACGGCCATAGTATACGGACTTGCACAGCGTATCAACAGCGGTGATGTGCCGGAACCGGTCCGGGGGAGCAGGATATTCATGCTTGATACAGGCGGTATGCTCGCGGGGACCCAGTACAGAGGCGAACTGGAAAAAAGACTGAAGAATGTACTAGATGCGATAGCGAAAGAAGAACGCCCAATTGTTTACATTGACGAGATACACAGCATCACGGGATCCGGTGCCATAGGTGAAAGCGCAAATGACATAGCGAACATGCTCAAGCCTTATCTTATCGGAAGCAGGATCAGGTTTATCGGGGCAACGACATTTGAAGAGTATAAAAAGCATTTTGAAAAGAATAAAGGTCTTGCAAGAAGATTCCAGCGTATTGAGATCATGGAACCGTCTATCCAGGATACCGTAAAGATACTTGAAGGGCTGAAGGAACGTTATGAGACATTTCACGGTGTTGAGTATGAAGACGGAGTGCTGGATTATGCGGTAAAGATGAGTGCCAAGTACATAAATGAGAGATTTTTGCCTGATAAGGCGATAGACCTTATAGATGAGGCGGGATCGTTTCGCAGGCTCCATCCGGCTGACGGACCTGTGCAGACCGTTGACAGGGAACTGGTTGCTGCTGTTTTGTCAAAAATATGCCGCGTTGCAATAGAAACGGTTGAAACAGAGGATGCGCAGAGCCTTATGACGCTCGAGAGCCGCATCAAGGCAAGGATATTCGGGCAGGATGAAGCGGTCGAGCAGGTGGTGAATGCCGTTAAGTTTTCAAGGGCAGGTCTTTCCGATGAAAACAGACCGCTGGCAAGTCTCCTGTTCGTCGGTCCTACCGGTGTCGGCAAAACTGAGGTTGCTAAAAGTCTTTCCGAGGAGCTCGGTGCAAAGCTTATACGTTTTGATATGAGTGAATATGCCGAAAAACATGCGGTTGCCAAGCTTATAGGTTCGCCTGCGGGTTATGTCGGATATGAAGAAGGGGGCCTGCTGACAGAGGAGATCAGGAAAAATCCTTCGGCGGTGCTTCTTCTTGATGAGATAGAAAAAGCACATCCGGATATCTACAGCGTACTTCTCCAGGTGATGGATTATGCCACGCTTACCGATAACCAGGGAAGAAAGGCGGATTTCCGGAATGTGGTCATTATAATGACATCGAATGCCGGAGCCAATTTCATAGGCAAAAAAGGCATAGGCTTTAACAGCGGATACAATGACAACAGTGCCCTTATGGAGGAGGTAAAGCGGATCTTCCAGCCGGAATTCAGGAACCGTCTCAACCGGATAATCATGTTTAACGGAATGGATGACGAAATGGCGGCTCTGATCGTTGACAAGAAGCTAAGGGAACTTGAGGCAACACTGGCAGCCAGACATATAAAACTGAAGACAGGAAAGACGGCAAGAAAACTTCTTCTTCAGAAGGGCGTGAGCAGGGATTTCGGTGCGCGTGAAATTGACAGGGTGATAAGGAACGAGATCAAGCCGCTGTTTGTCGATGATATCTTATTCGGAAACCTCAAAAACGGCGGAACGATAACACTCAAGGCGCAGGAAGGAAAGTTCGTATATGCCGGTATTTCAACTTGATTCCTCAATAAGCTTTCCCGATCCAAGACTTGCTGAACCCGACGGGCTTCTGGCAGTGGGAGGGGATCTTTCCGTAGACAGGCTTCTTCTTGCATACAGTCACGGGATATTCCCCTGGTATGACGAAGGCGGTCCCATAATGTGGTGGTGTCCGCATGAAAGGTTCATTATCAGACCGGAGGACATCCATGTTTCTCATTCACTCAGGAAATATATCAAAAAGCATAAGATCAGTTGTCCGATAAACAGAGATTTTTCCGAAACCATGCATAAATGCCGTATCAAGAGGGAGTTTATGGGAGGCACATGGATAACGACTGAGATGGAAGAGGCGTATGGAAAGCTGTATGATGCCGGATTTGCGCTGTCAGTGGAGACCATGGTTGACGGACAGATCACAGGCGGTCTGTACGGGGTGAGTATAGGAAAATGTTTTTTCGGGGAAAGCATGTACTCTGATTCCGATAACGGATCAAAACTGGCTCTTGTTACTCTTGCCAATCTTCTTAAGGAGAACGGATTTTTAATGATCGACTGTCAGTTCCATACGGAGCATCTGGAAAGTATGGGA
>JAILRI010000137.1 GCA_024698555.1 Lachnospiraceae bacterium | reverse complement strand
CTTTTTCCTCTTCAGCTTTTTTTGCAGCTTCTTCAGCAAGTATCCTTTCCTCTGTGGCTCTAGCCAATTCGGCAGCTTTTTCTTCTTCCGACAGTTTCAACCAATCCTCAGTTGATTCTACAAGGGTTTTATGGTCTTCCTGTAATATTTTATGCTTTTCCTGTAGGTTTTTATATTCCCCCGAAAGCAGAGCATTTTCCTCCTTAAGCTTATCAATTTCGGACTGGAGTTCATTGCACTGCTCCTCTATGGAGGAATAGTCATCCATAACCTTTTCGTACTGCGATTTCAGCATATTATTTTCATATATCAGATCAGAATCATTTGAGCTTCCGCATGAACATAACAATGCCAAAATCAGCACTCCAAGAATAACCAATAGCGTATTTCGCTTCCATCGAATAATGTTTTTTTGCCTGTACATATGCATACACCTCCTTAATATGCCAATTACTATTAACCCTGCTCACTAGATTTTGCGGATTATGTCAGCTATAATACTAGACTCCTCTCCACAAAAAAATTCTTATGCAAAATAGAATTATAGTACAAATATTTACTAAATTCAATAGTAAATATCTTTACTATGATATGATTCGAACTGAAGGGAGGTGCGGAAATGGATTACATACAGAAATTTAAAAACCTGCGTGAAGATCATGATTTCACTCAGGAATTTGTAGCATCCTATCTCGGTACCTCGCAGACTATGTACGCTCGTTATGAACGAAGGGCCAACGAACTCCCTTTAAGACACTTTATTCAACTCTGCAAGTTGTACAATGTTTCCGCTGACTCAATACTTGCGGAAGAGATGAAAAAAGACAACATTTTGAATCCATAGGCATATCCATACCATTTCTTTTCGACAATAATAGAACATCTCATTTTCTTCTTGACATATGGCAATATATGTGCTATAAATCAATGTCAGTATAGATTATTTAATAAATAATATTCTAATATATTATTTCATATAGTACACACTAAAGGAGGATCTTCTTTATGCCCAAAACTAAATCAAACAACGAGACCAAACGTCCCATCACAGTGGAGGATCACCGCAACCTTGGCCGTATCAACGCGGAAAAGAAACGTAGCGCTGTAAATGATGCCCTGCAATTTCCGACCGGCGAAGAATTTGAGACCGATCTGACGCAGATACTGGCCGGAGACAGCGAAGAGCGAGGTGAGACCGTGGCCATAGCCCTCATCGATTCCGATAATTTCTATCACATCAATGATGATTTCGGTCCCGAGGAAGGCGACCGCATCCTTATCGAAACCGGACGGCACATAAAAAAAAGCGTACCGAAGGAAGCCACGGTGTACAGAATAGGCGGCGATGAGTTCGGTATTATTTTCAAAGGGGAAATGGAACGGGAGGAGATATTCCTGCTCTTAAACGATCTGAAGAACAGTTTCGATGTAAAAACTCCCGACAAAGAGCGGCAGACCATATCCATTGGCATGGCCACTGCGTTCATAGACGCCTCAAGATACGCCGAACTGGTAAGGAAGGCGGACGGAGCCCTCTACAGAGCCAAATCCGGAGGTCATAACAGGGTCGCCATGGCCAAAGAGGAGAAGATGATCCCGAAGACCAGCCACTACACCCAGGATCAGCTGCAGCGGCTGAATAAGCTCGCAAAGCGCGAAGGCATTGGGGAAGCCATACTGCTTCGGGAAGCGCTCGATATGCTGTTGAAGAAGTATGATATTTGACAGTAATTGTTGCAACGTGCATCAGGAACATGCTTGCCGATTCTCGATGCGAGGAAGGAGCTCCGAGCAGTTGGAAGTATTATTCGAATCTATACTCATTAAATACTTCGCCTTCCAGTGTCTTCCATGTGAAGCAGCCTTCCTCAAAGGTCATATAGCAGTGCTCGGAGCCGTCTTTCGGGATGGATACCGAACCGGGATTCATACAGATGATCCCGTTAGTTTCCTCGCACATAGGAATATGAGTATGTCCGTAGAGCAATATGTCTCCTGCCTTTAGCGGCGGGAGATTTGTTTTGTTAAAAACATGGCCGTGGGTAGCGTAAATAACCCTTTCACCGGCAGGTATCAGCGCGTATTCCGCCATGACGGGAAACTTTAAGACCATCTGATCCACCTCGGCCTCGCAGTTGCCCATGACGCAGAAAATCTCATCCTTTACTGCATTGAGCAGCTCGATCACCTTCTTTGGCGCGTACCCTTCGGGCAGATCATTTCGCGGTCCATGATATAAAAGATCTCCCAGCAGGAGGAGTCTTTCGGCATGTTCGCGCCTGTAGGCCTCTATTAGTCTAGCGCAGTAGAATTCCGATCCATGTATATCCGATGCTATCAGCCACTTCATATCCATCCTCCATACCAAGCGTTTTATACAGGGCAGCACACGAGAAATTCGCGAAGGCTTTTTTCTCACATTAATTCATCTCCCGTGTCAGGTTTTTTATCCAGTTCTTTTTTTTATAATGATGCAGAGCGAACGGCATTTTGATAAACTCATCCGTGCATGTGATCGCGTAAACGATGATAGGCGGCAGCTTAAGCACAAAAGCACTGACCAGTCCCAGCGGCACGGCAACAAACCACATGGTCACAATGTCCAGGATCAAGCCGTAACGTGAATCCCCGCCGCACCTGAACAACGCGGCGATGAGCAGTGTATTTACTATCTGTCCTATCTGGTAAACAGTTGAGATCAGCAGCATGATCACAAGGTATTGCTTCGCGGTGTCGCTTATCTTTGCCAAAGGTGGTATAAAGGGAGTGATCACCAGAAGAACCAGTCCCTGCAGAATTCCTACCAGAAATGTAAGCTTCAATATAGAGGCTGCGTCACTTCGGGCCTGTTCTTCCTTGTGTTCTCCTATCTCGATCCCCAGAAGTATCGATGCGCCGGCGGAAATGCCGAAACCGGTTACCGAAACAAAATCCCTCACTACCGTGACCATGGAATTGGCCGCAACGATATCGGAATTTAAGTGCCCCATGACAATGGAATTCATATTGAACGCCAGTCCCCATATAGCGTCGTTCAAAAACGCCGGAAGCGAGTACCTGGCAAAATCTCCTGCCAGAACACGGGGAATGGCAAAAGTCACCTTGAATCCTCTGGGGATCAGTGACTGCCTGAAATAGTCCACCGCACAGATCACAAATTCTATGAATCTGCTGATGCTGGTAGCTACGGCGGCTCCTATGATCCCCAGTCTGGGCATGCCCAAAAGTCCGAATATCAGAACCGCATTCAGTGAAATATTGATAAACAGCGTCAGACTCGAAACCAACATGGACAGTTTGACGCGCTCACAGCTCTTCATAAGAGACAGATAGGGTTGTGTAATGCCTGCGAAGAAGTACGAAAAAGCCGCATATCTTAAGTATTTAGCGCCTTCCGTAACCAGCTCCGGATCATTTGTCCATATCCTCATTACAGCTGTGGGACATATAAGCGCGAGCGCAAAAGCCAGAGTTGAAAAGAACATGCCTATGTACAGCCCGAGCCCCAGGATCTTTGCGACAGTTTCACGGTCACGCTTCCCCCAATACTGCGAGGCAAGTATGGTAACAGCTGATGAAAGGCCGAAATAAACAATGTTCAGCAGAAACATGACCTGTCCGGCAAGGCTTGCTGCCGAAAGCGAACTCTGATCCAGCCTTCCGAGCATGACCACGTCCACCAGGCTCACGCCTGTAGTGATCAGGTTCTGGATCACAATCGGGAATACCAGTACAAATAATTGTCTTAACAGCCCCGGACGAATTTTTTTAAAGCCTGGGATATTCATAATTACGCCTTCTCCCGGGTACAGACCTTCATCGCCAGCCACCAGATAATGCCGCCTGCAGTATTTCCGAGTGTCGTCCACAGCAGGAAGATCATCACTTCCAAAATACGGTCAAAGCGTCCGGCCGCAAAATAGAACATGTCCGCCACCACGTGCTCCGATCCGCACAGAATGAATACCATAACGCCAAACACCACGATCAGGTACTTTCCGAAGCCTTCCGCCTTTTTATAGCCGGTTACTGCTACCGCTATGCATATTTCACAGATAATCCCGTCTATGATGATAACATAGAACGGCTTATCCAGCTTTGCGCCGCACAAAGCCGCGGCTGCTTCATAGGAAGCCGGACGTGCCGAAACCATCAGCCCGAAGAGCGCGGCTCCTATGAAATTCCCCAGCCAGATAAAGGCCAGAGTGCCGGGTTTCTTTAAAAATTCTTCATTGCAGGCTTTCCCGGTAAACAGGTCAAAACCAAACACAAGAACCGAGATCAGTCCCAGAGAAAACAGGCATGCTCCCGCCACCTTGTCCTGACATGATAAAAACACAGTTCCGCCCAGAGCGATAGCCGCCCCGGCACATACAGATCTGATAAGTTTATTCATTTCTTTCTCCTATTCATCCCGATACAAAGGTTTACAAAGCTGATCCGTTTTGAAAAAGGTCTTATTTCATAGCCACTTCTGAGTTTTCTGTAATTATAGCTCAAAAAAGATACATTGTCGATAGAAAACACACCATTATCTGATTTATGTTTTTGTTGATTATCAGGGCGGTTTGATATGGTGATGAAACCGTTTACTGACCAACACGCTGATCTGAATATTTTGGTCATGCGTATGCATTCCCACCAGGTTCACGGGCTCTGGAGCGGTTCCGTGATCTTAGACGACGGCACAAAACTCGAGATTCGGGACATGTACGCTTTCTGCGAGTATGTTGAGAACCGCTGGTGAGAGCGCTTATAACGGAAGAACCGAAGGAAGGCCTTTGAACCGCTGATTACCGATATGGCGCCTGGCAATTCATCCTTGACATAAAGGTATTGTAAAAATCCGGCAAATGCACTATAAATTTGCAAGTTGGCATAATAAATGCCAAAATTTGTATTATAATATGCCAACTTAGGTTAAAAAGTATATAAGTTGGCACTTTATAACAACTTTTTACAAAAACGTTCTATTATAATATCCGGCTGGAGGTTCCAATATAATATGAGCCGATAAACCCGTCCCTGTGGTTCTCTCGGCGAAAATATCCTGCGCGTAATGCATGAATATCATAAAATATATCTTGCGTACTGCTTGCAATACATGATATTATTACTCTGCGTACTATTGATAAATCCGGAAGATATCAGCAAAGGAGCGTGTTTTTGAAAACATACCGGCTTATCTGTCGACCCACGAAAAGAAGATCGTACTGAGCGAAATTGAACATAACGGAGTTTTTTCCAAATATGATGATCCTTTGTTCTGGCTTGAAGACTCAATGATCTGCAATCTATGTTATAAATGCAATGATCCAAATGTTGGTTTAGCGCTGAATAAAAACGATTCTTCTGTAAAATGTTATATGGGAGATACCGGATTACTTGTGAGTCTTGCATTTAGTGAGAACGAAATATCCGATCAAAACCTGTACAAACAGATCATGGATGAAAAGCTGTCCCTGAACGAGGGAATGCTTTATGAAAATGTTATCTCCCAGATGATTGCGGCAATGGGGAAAAAACTATATTTCTACACCAGATATAACGAAGAAAAACACAGAAATGATATTGAAATTGATTTCCTGATATCAAATGACAGTAAAACCCGGTATCAGGTTTTACCGATCGAGGTAAAGTCTTCGAAGAATTATTCAACCACATCGCTGGGACGTTTTAAGGAATTGTTTGGCAAAAGGGTTGAAAGACCGATGATAATTCATCCAAAGAATTATTCGGCGTCCGATGATA
This sequence comes from Lachnospiraceae bacterium, assembly GCA_024698555.1. Lineage (GTDB taxonomy): Bacteria > Bacillota > Clostridia > Lachnospirales > Lachnospiraceae > RUG11977. The sequence continues at coordinate 4,686 of JAILRI010000137.1, read as the reverse complement.
TCGAAAGGATCCCGCCGTATATGCTTTGGAAGGCTTTTGGAGGAACAGTAAGCTGATAAATGTTTCAATTTGGAGAAGGGACGAAAAAGAGATGAAATACGATAATAACAAGGCTAACGGTCTTCAGGTCGCGTATATCGGCGGCGGTTCAAGGGGATGGGCATGGACCTTTATGACTGATCTGGCGCTGGAAGGCAGTCTTTCAGGAACTATCAGATTGTATGATATCGACAGGGAAGCCGCCTGCAAAAATGAGATCATAGGAAACTCGATAAGCGAAAGGGAAGAAGCTATTGGAAAATGGGAATACACTGTCAGCGATAGCCTGGGGGAGGCGCTTACCGGGGCTGATTTCGTGGTGATATCCATACTTCCGGGCACTTTTGATGAGATGGAAGTCGATGTGCATATGCCCGAAAGGCTGGGAATCTACCAGTCGGTAGGTGATACTGCCGGGCCCGGCGGCATCATCAGGGCGCTTCGGACGATACCGATGTTTGTGGAGATTGCCGAAGCGATAAAGGAGTATGCGCCGAATGCCTGGGTCATCAACTACACCAATCCCATGAGCCTGTGCGTAAAGACTTTGTATCACGTTTTCCCGCAGATAAAGGCATTCGGGTGCTGCCACGAGGTATTCGGTACCGAGCAGGTCTTAGCAGGCATACTTGAACATGAAGGTTATGCGGACGGTAAGACAGACAGGCACGAGATCCATGTAAATGTCCTTGGGATCAACCATTTCACCTGGTTTGATTATGCTTCCTGGCGAGGGATCGATATCATCCCGGTGTATAGGGCATACATAGAAAAGCATTTCGAAGAGGGCTTTGATGATTCCGAAAGCCGGAAGGGGCTGAATAAGAACTTCCTCTGTAAACACCGCGTGAAATTCGACCTGTTTGACAGATACGGCCTCATTGCGGCAGCAGGAGACAGACATCTGGCCGAATTTATGCCTGGAGAGATGTACCTTAAAGACCCGGAAACAGTGGAAAAATGGGGCTTCGCGCTGACAAGTGTAAAGTGGCGCAAGGAGGACTTGCAGGCAAGGCTCGCAAGATCGGAAAGACTGGTTGATGGCAGGGAACAGGTGGAACTAAAGCCTACCGGTGAGGAAGGAATATTGCTGATCAAGGCGCTGTGCGGTTTGGGACAGGTCATCAGCAATGTCAACATCCCCAACAGTGCGCTTCAGATCCGTAATCTGCCTGCCGGAGCGGTAGTAGAGACCAACGCCGTATTTGACCGCGACGTAATCCGTCCCATAAGTGCCGGAGCCCTTCCCGAGTCTGTATATGACCTGATCCGCCCTCATACAGAGAATCACAAAAGAGTGCTTAAGGCTGCGCTTACCTGCGACATAGATCTGGTCACGGAGGCGTTTTTGAACGACCCTCTCGTAAAGGGCAGAGCTTCCGAAAAGGATGTAGAATCGCTGGTTAAGGATATGGTCAGGGGCACCGCGGGATACCTGCCGGAGAGGTGGAAATCATTCTGAACCCCGTCCCCCCTCAGGGTTATACAGATCCGGTGCAAAGCAGCATATTGTGGTTCACTGCGCAAACTGAGTTTTTAAGTCTGAAGACAAGCGAGGTGATCTTATCCATCTCGTTGGTGATATCTGCAACAGCCTGATTCTGTTCGTTGACGCTGCCTGTGATCCTTGCGATGACATCTGCTGTTTCCTGCGTGGAGCTTACCATGGCATCCATGTTGTGCTTTATCAGACCGAATTGATCCCGGACATGATCTATGATATCATACTCCTTCTTCATGTTCAGCTTGGAGGCTTCGGCAACATCTGTGATGCTCTTAAACGTAGTAAGTATGCCATCGAATTTTCTGCATAAAGAATCTTCCCCCAAAAATAATATCAGGGCAATAATGACTGCCCAAGAATATATACACAACAGACACATCGGCATTGTAGCATTTTCAGAGATAAAAGTAAATGTATGTTGAGTAAAAAACCATTTGTTATTTTTTTATTTTAAGGTTATAATCCTCAATAGGATGCGGAATCGGTTAGCCGGAGTATGGCAGTGTGGGAATTCCGACCATTTGTTGCGCGTGTGAGTGTATTGTGTTTGAGGAGGTATTTATGGAACGATCAAAGGTATATTTCACTGATTTCAGGACAGTTCTGGATACCAGCCTTACGGTCAAGCTTCAGAAATTGATCAGGAAAGCAGGGATCGGTCAGATCGATATGGCGGGCAAGTTTGTGGCCATCAAGATGCATTTCGGAGAGCTGGGCAATCTGGCGTATTTAAGACCCAACTACGCGAAAGCGGTTGCGGACGTAGTTAAGGAACAGGGCGGCCTGCCGTTCCTTACGGATTGCAACACTCTGTATCCGGGAAGCCGCAAGCACGCGCTGGAGCATCTTGACTGCGCCAATATCAACGGGTTTAATACTGTCACGACCGGATGTCAGATCATCATTGCCGATGGACTGAGAGGAACCGATGACATCGCGGTGCCTGTTCCGAACGGTGAATACTGTAAGGAGGCTTATATAGGCCGCGCGGTAATGGACGCGGATATAGTAATTTCACTGAATCATTTCAAGGGACATGAGCAGGCAGGCTTCGGCGGCGCTATCAAGAACATAGGCATGGGCTGTGGAAGCCGCGCAGGGAAGATGCAGCAGCACAACAGCGGCCAGCCCCATGTCATCGAGGAGAAATGTATCAAATGCCGCAGATGCGCCAAAGAATGCGGTTCGGATGCCATCAGCTATGAAGGAAAGAAGGCATGGATAGATCCCGCAAAGTGTAAGGGTTGCGGACGCTGCATAGGAGCGTGCGCCTTTGACGCGATCGTAAACAACAACTGGGATGCTCCCCAGATGCTGGGAAGAAAGATGGCTGAGTACACAGCCGCGGTCATCAGCGGCAGACCGAATTTTCATATCAGTCTGATCACTGACGTGTCGCCGAACTGCGACTGTCATGGTGAAAATGACGCGCCGATCCTTCCGGACATCGGTATGCTGGCATCCTTTGATCCTGTCGCTCTTGATCAGGCCTGCGTGGATCTGTGTCAGAAAGCGCAGCCGATCCGGAACAGCCAGTTGGGCGACAATATGGCAAGCGAATACTTTCAGGATCGTGGAGATGTTTGGCGCAACAGTAATCCGAACGTCTCATGGGTAGAAACTCTGGAACACGCCGAGAAGATAGGCATAGGATCGAGAGAGTATGAGCTGGTGACGATGAAATAATAGATAATAGAGGCTTTGGACGTATCTTGGACTACTATCGTAGAAAAAATGTCGGGTGCTGCAAAGCAGCTTGCGTGAAATTGGATTAAAAAATATGACAGGAGGATGTGGATATGGAGTTTAAGGAACTGATTGCAAAAAGGCGTTCTGTAAGAGCTTATGCGGAAGGAAGGGAGATCGACAATGATCTGATCCGGGAGATCATTTCTGAGGCCTATCAGGCTCCTTCGTGGAAAAATTCCCAAACAGCAAGGTATTACATAGCCAATACTCCCGAGTCGATCGAAAAGGTCAGGAATGCCATGCCTGAGTTCAACAAGATGAACTCAAACAACGCTGCGCTGATCATCGCCACATTCGTGAAGGATATTTCAGGCTTTAATGCCGGAACCGCACAGAACGAACTGAGCAACAAGTGGGGCGCGTACGACCTGGGACTCAACAATGCGTACTTTATCCTTGCCGCCAAGGAAAGAGGCCTCGACACTTTGATCATGGGGATCAGGGACGCGGCGATGCTGCGCAATGAGTTTGGGATCCCCAAGACCGAACAGATCGTGTCCGTGATCGCTCTCGGATACGGTGAGAAGCAGCCTGCGCCCAGAGCCGACAGGCCTGTGGACGAGGTGGCAAAGTTTCTGTAGCATTATGTAAAATATTCTAAAACACATGAGCAAAAGAATGACTTACAGAGCTCGGCTTACTGACGTAAGAAACTGCATAATAACGAAAACAGAGTAAAAAAACGTGTCATCGGAGGAATGTATCGATAATATGCCAACAGCAGCAAATAAAAATGACCTGACAGAAAAAAAGGACAGCCGGTATGTGATTGCCGCGTTAGTCGAGAATAAGTACGGCGTTCTGGCCAGAGTTTCGGGCCTGTTCATGCGCAGGGGATTTAATATCGATTCCCTGACCGTGGGTGAGACCGAGAATCCCGAATACTCACGAATAACCATTACATTGCACGGGGATGAGTATATCCGGGAGCAGTTGATAAAACAGCTAAAAAAGCTCATAAACGTCAAATATGTCGAAGAGCTCGAGGAACATGAGAGCGTGGAACGCGAGCTGATGCTGGTCAAAGTGAAGAATACGTCCGAAAACCGCAGTGACATCATGGCGGCCACGGAGATATACAGGGCCAAGATCATAGACTATAATCCTGACACGTTGTGTATCGAGGTTACCGGCGAACCGCTTAAGATCAACGCGTTTATCGATGTCCTCAAGCCCTTGGGGATCATTGAGCTGTGCCGTACCGGCGTGGTGGCGCTGGAACGGCATGGAGAGATATCTACCTGACGGATCGGCACTAGTACATCGATTCTTAAATAACTGGACCGAATGCTTGCCTGCTTATCCCGATAGCACACGCCTGAAAGCCTCGCCGTAGCCCGCTACGTCTGCGTTTTCAGACATGTACTCTCGGGCAAGCATTCGGCGCATTAGTC
>JAILRI010000125.1 GCA_024698555.1 Lachnospiraceae bacterium | reverse complement strand
TGCCGGTGGCGAGAAGGTGATCACCGCCAAGACTTCCGCGGGCTCACAGATGTTTACCGCCACCGACATAGAGGATACTTCCTGGGTAGTTGTCAGCGCTATTCCTTCGTCACTGCTCAGCGCCAGCATCCTTAAGGTTATGATCATCACGTTCGCGACTGCTCTTATCCTGTTGGCAATATTCTCGATAGCGGTTTATATCATGCTCAACAGGGCTATCAACCCCGTTACCACGGTTACCGAGCGCATCACGGATATCAGCAAAGGTGATTTCACCGTCAATATCGTTCCTGAGGGTAATAATGAGATCACGACGCTATCCGAGAGCCTGAATGAATACATTCAAAAGATGCGGTCAACGCTCAACCGTCTGGCAAACATTTCCGGTAACATGAACAGCAGAGCCGGCGAATGCTTTGATATCTCGCATACACTTGCGGATGCCAATCAGAACCAGGGTGAATCCATAGAGAAGCTTAATTCTACACTTTCCGACATGAACAGGTCTATAGAGGATATAGCCCAGGCAGCTACCGAGCTCGCCGGAACATCCAGCCAGCTCGCGCGTAACGCTGAAGATGTCAAGACTCTTTGTGATGAGACTCTCGATGCATCTGCCAAGGGCAAGGATGAAATGGAAAGCATGACCAAGAATGTCAACACTCTGAATGATACCATTTCAGACCTTACCAACCTGATCAGAGCTACTGCGAAGTCTGTTGAGGAGATCACAGGCATTACCGAAACGATCAATGCCATTTCGGAACAGACCAATCTGCTTTCACTGAATGCTTCCATCGAAGCGGCCAGAGCAGGTGAGGCCGGACGCGGTTTTTCGGTTGTTGCTTCCGAGGTAGGTGCCCTTGCCAATCAGTCATCAAGCGCTACCGAGACTATCCGCAGGCTGATCGATGATATCACCAGAAATATCGTTGATATCAATGAGAAGGCCGATATCTGTGCAAGGGATATGGAAGCCTGCATGAGCGGCGTAGTAGGAGCAAATGAATCCTTCGACAAGATCTACGGAGACGTAGCGAAGGCTACAGACGGCATCATCGAGATCGCCAGCGGCATCGAAAAGATCAATGACGTCGCCACGAACAATGCCGCCACCACGCAGGAGCAGGCATCAAACATCAATGAGGTACTGAGCCTCAGTGACAATATCGTATCGGAGAGCAACAAGCTTCGTACTGAGACAGAAAATATAACCAGTATCTCCGAGAACCTTAACCGTTACTCCGATGATATCAATTCGGATCTCGCGCAGTACAGGCTGTAGGATTTACAGGAGGGCACGATCCCGGAAGTATATGGGATTTCCCTTTATAATAAAATAAATAATTACAAGAGGGACCGCCGCACTTTTTAGCGCGACAGCCCCTCTTTATCTTGTTCATCAAGTCCAAAAAAAACACTGACATGAACGGCAAAAAAAGGATACTCGGTTTCAAGCAGTACATGTGAGTACCAGATAACCGGCGTAGATCACCAGCAGGAGTACGCCCTGCCAGCGGGTAAACTTCTTTGTGAACATGGTAGGGATCATAGCGACGCAGCCTACTATGAGGCATGCGGGGAAGTCGTATTTGGCGACCAGGGGATTAACGGGGAGTGCCTTCCCGGAGATCAGACAGCATACCGGCATGATCAGGGAAAGATCCATGATATTGGCACCGATGATGTTACCTACCGAGAGCGAGCCCTGTTTCTTAACTATAGCGGTAATGGTGGTGACCAGCTCGGGGAGTGAAGTGCCCACCGCTATGATAGTCACGGAGATGACTCGTTCGGGAACTCCCGCGATAGTAGCGACTATCGTACCGTTATCGACGAGCAGGCGCGCGCCAATGATGATGCCGGCGGCTCCGAGTATGAACTTGACTATGTTGGAGATAATGATCTTACGTGTTTTCTGTTCCGGACCTAACTTTTCTTCATCCCCGGCTTTCATGGAAACGAGCGCCTGATGGACATTCTCATACATCGCGGCGATGAAAATGAGGAGCAGGAGTATGCTGGCCGCGATCCCGACCTCGCCCCATATAAGACCCGTAACGACTATGATCACCGATGCGCCCAGCAGGAGACAGACTTTCAGAATGTAATCCTTCACCTTGATCACCGCCGGAATACATATGATCCCGATAGCCATGATGAGACCGGTGTTAGCCGTAACGCTTCCGATGGCGTTGCCGATGGCCATGTCAACGCTTCCCAAAGCGGCTGTGTCATTACCCGCGGCGGCCAGCTGGCGTCCCTCGAAGGCCGCCATGGTAGAAACCAGAAGTTCGGGAAGCGTGGTCGCGATGCTGACCACAGTAGCTCCGACTATGAGCTTGGGAATACCTGAAACTTCAGCTATCCATGTGGCGGCATCCACGAAGAAATCCCCGCCCTTGATGATGAGTACCAGTCCTACTGCCAGTAACAGACACGCGATGATGAGTTCCTTGTTCATTTCTTTGATCCCCTTTTTAAAATGATTTTTGGTTGAATGGTAGCAGAAAATAACGGTGATTCGTTCGGGCTTTAAGGAGTATAAGAAAAGACCCGGGGTTAACCTCAAAAGGTAAACCCGAGTCTCATTGTTTAAGGTAAGCCAGCCCTTTATATCAGGCAGTGTTGTTGACTTTTCCGCACGTGAAAGGGTACGTGCCAATTACTCCCTCTGTTTTGCCGTTGCTCTGAAGTATAGCACTTTTTAAATTGTGTTGTCAATAGCGTAAATAAACAAAAGAGTAAAAAGAATATTGAAAAAAAATAAAAATGGTGATAAAATTTCTTCAATGTTCTTTTTGTGTGTTTGTGCTAAATATATGTTAAAAAAGTTGTAAGTGCTGTTACACAAAAATCAAGAAGGAGATAAATACTATGCTAAGAAGTCTGAAAATCAAAATTCCCATTATTATCGCTGTTTTGTGTGTCGTTTTGATGATCGTTGAGGGTATGGCAACCATCAAGAAGGTTAAGCCCGATTATGAAAATGTACTTAACGGCAAATACAATGCTGAAACCGAATATTTCGCTGCGGTTATAGACGGATGGGTCAAGGATGCCACAGCGTCCATCACCGCTACCGAAGCAGTTATCAATGCTGCTGGCTCAACGGCCACAGTAGAGCAGTTTGTCGGAGTTCTCGCCAACCTTACCGAATCGGATCCCTTGACCAATATGGTATATGTTCAGTTTGCGAGCGGAACATTCCTGAACGGATCCGGATGGGTTCCGTCGGAGGGATGGGACGGACGTACCAGGGATTGGTATAAGGATTCGGTTGCGAAGAAGGGTGAGTTCGCGTTTAGCGCTCCTTACGTTGATTCAGCAACAGGCGGACTGATATTGACGATTTCACGTTACTTCAATTATAACGGCCTCGAGGGCGTAGTCGGAATCGATGTTCTTGTGGACGAACTGCTGAAGGATATTGCTCCGCTGGCTGAGAGCACTGGTGATGACGGGGCTTACATCATAGTTACCGCCGGTGACGGATCCATGATTTATCATCCCTATGATGAGTATGAGTCGTCAGTTGAAAGACTTATAAATATCAACGATCTCGATGTGGATTATGTTCAAGCGGCTTCTGATGACAATGCTCCGGCTATCCCGGACTATGACAATACGCTGATCTATGTTACCAACAGGGGCCTGTCATACGTTGACTGGGAGATATTCTACGTATCGCCCGCAGCAAACTTTGACAATGTATTCAAGCTTCTACAGAAGCATGTTCTGATCATCATAGGCATTTGCCTGTTAGTAGCTATAATCGTGGCGATCATTGCCGGATTCATGATCGCGGCACCCATAGCTGATGCCAGCAAGAAGGTTAAGGTTCTCGGAGACGGTGTCAGGGATGGTAACGCGGATCTTACCGTTGATATCGATACGAAATCAAAGGATGAAGTCGGCAAGCTGGTGGATGCGGTCAACGAACTGAAGAACGCTATGGGCAGTATCATTTCCGATATCAATCAGGCGTCCAATGAGCTGAGCTCCAACGTAGAAACACTGAACGCCGCGGCAGGCAAGACTTCGGATAACGTATCGACTATTTCCGCCACTATGGAAGAGATGAGTGCTACCGCACAGGAGACCTCCGCTTCTACTACGCAGGTTACGCAGCAGGTCAATGATATCACCGAACTGACCGAAAGAGTTAACCAGAACACCAAGGAAAAGACCAACGAGATCAGCGTCAGCCTTAAGAAGATCGATGATCTTAAGCTTGATATCGAGAAGAAGGACGAGAACATGCTTGCACGCCTGAACGAAGCTATCGGAAGGCTGCAGGACAGGATAAAGGATACCCAGAAGGTGGAAGAGATCAGATCCATGACTCAGGGCATCCGCGAGGTAGCTTCTCAGACCAACCTGCTTTCACTGAATGCTTCCATCGAGGCTGCAAGAGCCGGCGAGGCCGGTCGCGGTTTTGCGGTTGTTGCGGATGAGATCGGTACTCTGGCCAACAATTCAGCCAGCATGGCCGGCAACATCCAGCAGGTTTCCGAAGAGGTTCTGGCCATAGTAGATCAGCTGGTAAAGGCGGCAGAAGAGGTTTCGGACATCATGCTCAAGATTTCCGACGAGAATTCGGAAGAGAAGAAGACCCTCATCGAGAACTACATCAGCTCGCTCAATGAGTGCTATGACGCTATCGCTTCCGTTTCGAACGATAACCATGAGATCGCTACCTCCATTGCTACCATCAAGGGCTCTATCGGCGCTATCGATACTGCCGTTGAGGACAATGCCCACGGCATCACGAGCGTTGCCGAAGGCTCGCAGATACTGGTTGAGGCTTCCGAGGATGTACTTTCCGGAGCGGCTGCTATCGAATCGGTATCTCATGAACTGAAGGATCATGTAAGCGGATTCAGGTGCTGATCGGAATAAAGCAGGGATATTCACTGCCGGGATCAGAGAAATGACAAAACAATAAAAAATACGGACATCGAGTAGGAGAGGGTTAGCCGCCTCCTACTCGATTTTTTTTATTGAAAATAGAGTTTAAAGATGGTATCATACCATGTATAGAAAAAAGGAAAGAGCTGTTAATAGCATATGCTTCGCGATATAACCATCGGGCAGTATTACCCGTCTGATTCGATCATACACAGACTTGATCCGAGAGTCAAGTTTATCGGAACACTGGTATTTATTATATCTTTGTTCTGTTTTAAGAGCTTCTGGGGATTTATCCCCTCTGTTGTGATGCTTGTCTTTTTCATCGCAGCATCCCATATCCCGGTCCGGTTTATATTCAAGGGCCTTAAACCCATGCTTTTTATTTTGATCTTTATGATGCTGGTAAACCTGTTCAGGACACAGGGAGAGGTTCTGTGGTCCTGGTGGGTTTTCAGTGTTACGGCGGAGGGGATCAGAACCGCGCTGTTTATGGGCTTGCGTCTGGTCATGCTGGTGATCGGATCTTCCCTGATGACGTATACAACAACGCCCACAGCGCTTACAGCTGCCATGGAGAGCGTATTTAAGCCTTTAAAGCTTATCCGCGTACCGGTTCATGATCTCGCCATGATGATGTCCATAGCGCTGAGGTTTATTCCCATACTGCTGGAGGAGACGGACAGGATCATGAAAGCCCAGCAGGCGAGAGGCGCTGATTTTGAAAGCGGTAATATCATACACCGTGCCAAGGCGATGCTTCCGATACTGATCCCGCTCTTCGTTTCAGCATTCCGCAGGGCGGGAGATCTGGCGCAGGCGATGGAAGCGCGCTGTTATCACGGAGGAAAGGGAAGGACCAAGCTTCATCCCCTGAAGTACAGATTCCGCGATGCTGCAGCCTATGCGGTACTGGCCGGATATCTTGCGGGGTGCATCATCATTCCGTGAAGGAAATGCGGTTTAGACATTCTCAGACATCAGTAAACGCGAAAGATATCTGTCTGATGTTATATTGTGTAAAACAGGGGTATTTATGAAACGTATCATGCTCAGGGTGTCATATGACGGCACCGATTATTGCGGCTGGCAGAAGCAGTCAAACGGATTGGCCGTAGAGGAAGCCCTAAACCGCGCTATAAGCGAGCTGACGGGAACGGATATTTTTGTGGCCGGAGCAAGCCGTACTGATGCCGGTGTCCACGCTTTGGGCAATGTTGCGGTATTTGATACCGATTCACCTATCCCCGCTGACAAGTTCAGTTTTGCGCTCAATCAAAGGCTGCCATCGGATATAGCCGTACAGGAGAGCTGTGAGGTGGAGCCGGATTTTCATCCGAGATATTGTGAATGCGTAAAGACTTACGAATACAGGATCTACAACGGAATCCACAGAAATCCGCTGTATTCGAGATTTACCTATCATTTTCACCATCCGCTCGATGTACGGCTTATGAACGAAGCGGCCCGGTATCTGACCGGAGAACATGATTTCGCGAGCTTCTGTTCGGCAGGGGCACAGGTAAAGAATACAGTCAGGACCATATATGACGCCGCGGTCGAAAGTCTTTCCCTGGCGGAAATCTCCCCCGATACACAGTTGATAACGATCCGCCTGCGGGGCAATGGTTTCTTGTATAACATGGTACGTATCATAGCAGGAACGCTGATCCGGGCAGGACAGGGGGAATTTGCGCCGGAGCATATGAGCAGGATCATAGATGCCGCGGACAGAAGCGCCGCGGGTCCTACTGCACCGCCGCAGGGACTGACGCTTATGAAGATAGAGTATTGACATTTACCACTTTTTCGGGGGAAACAAACATGCAGGAAATAAGGCTCACTGACAGGATATCATACATACCGGCTTGTGAAAAGCCTCTTTCGTCGGATGTCGGGATCGTCAGGGGGGATCATTTTACATATATTTTTGATGTCGGAAGTACGCCTCAGACACTTGAATATCTGCAGGGACTGCACGGCTTGTGCGACATAGTGATCTCGCATTTTCACGGGGATCATACCTGGTGGCTGACCTCTCACAAAAAAGGGGATGAAGGGGTAGAGGAAACTGACGAGATAAGCCTGAATTACGAAAGACCGGCATTTCACAGGCTTTATATCGGATCCTACACCAAAAAATATATTGCCGACGGCGAAGTGATAAGCGCTCCCACTATCATCAGCAACAGATCGGGCATGAACTCTTCTGCCGATGAAAGGATCATTTCAGCCGGGTCGCTGGATATATATGACGGTGTAAAGATCAGCGTCATTCCGGTTCCGAATTCACATTCCAAAGGCGCTCTGATGATGATGGTGGATGATGAATATGTGTTTATGGGGGATGCCACCTACTGTACGGCTAAAGGCGGGGTACAGGTTTATAACGCCCAGCTCCTCGAAGAAGAGATCAGGCTGCTGAAGGCTATTCCCGCCGGAACGTGTCTGATCAGTCATGACAGGCGTTTTGCCCGCGACAAAAGAGTGGTACTCAGGCAGCTGGAGGCAGTATACGCGAAAAGACACAGCGATTCGCCTTATATCGAGGTTTAGGGACATCAATTTATTATTTGCATAAACAGGGTATATTTGCTATAATGATAGGATAAACAGTTACGAAAAACTGTAATAACCAACGGAGGCGGTTATATGTTAAACAACCGTAAGATCAGGATCATGACACAGCTTGCCATATACGAGAAGAAGGAAGGTAAGCCCGACTTTAAGCTTGCAAAGTATTATAAGACGGATTATGCGCGCTTGCAGGCGTTAAAGTCTATTTTATGGGCGACTGTCTGCTTCTGCATAGGACTGGGGGTGTTTGCCATTTACAAGCTGGAATGGCTTCTGGACAACCTTATGTCCATGGATTACAAGGAACTGGGCTGGAAGCTGCTGGGCGTCTATATCGCCGTGATATCGGTATACGTGATCGGATCGATCTTCGGATATTCCATATATTACTCGATCTCGAGAAAGAAGCTGAACAGATATTATAAGATGCTCGGAAAACTCAAGTCGATTTACAAAGAGGAGGACGAATACAAATGATAGTAAAACTCTTGGAGCTGAGGACACTGCTGCTCAAGGCTTACCAGAAGACGAGGTTTGTCATCAATCCCCTCGTCAAATTCGTTCTCGCGTGGATGGTTTTCAAGGGTATCAATACCAGCATAGGCTATGATTCAAGGTTTACGGGCAATACCGTGACACTGCTCCTGTCAGTTATATGCGCGGTACTTCCGGTGGGCTTTATCGTATTTATGTCGATGGCGCTGTCACTGGTACACATGCTGAAGGCCTCCATTTACGTCGCGCTTCTGCTTCTTATGGCGTATATAGTTTTGTACGCCATGCTTATGCGTTTCGACTCGAAGCATGCGATCGTAGCGGTGCTTATACCCATGCTTGCCGGCAAGAACCTGCATTACGCGATACCCATCATACTCGGATGCATAGCGACTCCTGTATCGATACTTCCCTGCGCCTGCGGTGTTATAGTTTATTACATGTTTGATATCGTGAAGGGAGCCGCTTCCAGACAGGTTGCGCTCAATCTGGACGATATACTTCAGCTGTTTATAGACGTGGCGGACGCAACTATGGCCAACAAGATCATGTTCGGCACCATAGCGGTATTTGCCATGGTTATCATCGTTGTATTCATCATCAGGCAGTTCAGCTTTGAGTATGCCTTCGTGGTTTCCATCGGCGCCGGAGTAGTGACCAATATCCTCGGTTTCCTGTTCGCTGACCTGAAATTCTCCCTTACCGCCAATATCGGAGTATTGGCTCTGATGTCGGTAGTGGGCGGACTGATCGCCTATGTAGTCGAATTCATGAAGAGAGTGCTTGATTATACCTCGGTGGAAAGAGTTCAGTTCGAGGATGATGAGTATTATTACTACGTTAAAGCGGTACCCAAGGTCAATGTCTCCATTCCGCGTCACAATGTCAAGCGCATCGGTGATGATGACGACGAGGATGAAAACGGGATCGATGATGATGAATCCGAGTACAGCGACATCAGTATCGTGGGCGGTGATGATGTCCGCTATGAGGAGTATACGGATGATGACTACAGAGTAAATACCGATTCATCCGATGATGTCCGCTATGAAGAGTATACAGATGATGATTATGACGAAGTTCCTGAAAAGGCTTCTCATAAGAAATATGCTTTCGACGCGGACAAGTACGAGCCGGCAGAAGATCCGGGCAGATATGACGCCATAAAGCCCGATATGCCTGATGACGACTCGGAAGCAACTTACGTGGATTATGATGACGATGACTTTGAATAAACCGGGAGGAATCGGATGCAGTATCTAAGGGAATGGTACCAGGGGATCATAAGTTCCTTTGAGGTAATGCGGTTCACACCCATGAACGCGATCGAGATCGTGCTGATCGCGGTGGTGGTGTACTACATAATAGAATGGATCAAGAACAACAAGGTTCTGGTAATCTTAAAGGGTATGCTTGTGCTGCTTTTGTTTTACATGGTAGCCTCCATACTCGAATTTGACGTGATCAAATGGATATTCCAGAATGCCCTGGGGCTCTCTATCACAGCGCTTATCATTCTATTTCAGCCTGAACTGCGTAAGGGTCTGGAACAGCTCGGTAAGCGTAATATCGTTACGCCGTTTCTGTCCCAGGATGAAAATGTATTTACCGACCATACCGTAGACGAACTGGTTGACGCGGTGTTTTCGCTTGCCAAGGAAAGAACGGGCGCTCTGATCGTCATTGAGCGCAGCGTCAAGCTTGATGAAGCGGAAAGCACCGGTATTTCACTGGATGCCAAAATATCCAGCGAACTTATCATGAACATCTTTCAAAATAAATTTCCTCTGCATGACGGAGCGATCATCATACGGGGCAACAGGGTGGCTGCCGCTACCTGTTATCTCCCTTTGAGCGAGAATTATTCACTGAGCAAGGATCTGGGAACCAGACACCGTGCAGCAGTCGGTATCAGTGAGGTTTCAGACAGCGTGACCATAGTGGTCTCGGAGGAGACCGGAGGCATATCCATCGCCGAAAACGGCGAGCTTACGCGCCGTGTAGGCAGGGAGTTGCTCTATGACAGACTGAAGGAATTGCAGAACAGTACGGATGAGCAGGACAAGAAGGTCAGGAAGAAGCTGTTTGGAAAGGACAGGGAGAATGCTTAAAAATAAACTGACAAATAATATCGTCTGGAAGCTGGTCTCATTGGTGATCGCGGCCATCATCTGGTTTGCCATCATGAATATCGCCGACCCTGTTACGACAGAAACCTTTACGGGAATCCCGGTTTCGATCGTAAATGATGACATTATCGTCCGCCGTGGATATAAGTACACTGTAGAGTCGGGCGAACAGGTGGATATTACCTGCAAGGGCAGACGTTCGGTAATACTGGCGCTGACCAATAATGACTTTGTAGCCACGGCAGACTTTGAGACGCTTGATTCCATGTATATGGCCAATATCACCGCGGAATGTACTTCTCCCAACGCCTCCGAGATCAAGATGAGCCTTAGGACGGAGAAAATGGCCGTAAAGAGGGAGGATTCCGTTACAGAGCCCTACAGCGTCAGAGTGGTGCTGACCGGGGCGGTACGCGATGGATATTATTGCTACGGTACCTCCATGACATCCTCGCTGATACAGATCACGGGAGCAGAGTCCCAGATAAGATCAGTCAAGGATATTATCGCCTATGTCAATATAGAAGACCGTACGGAAACCTTTACGGATGAGTATAAGCTGGTAGCCTATGATGAAAACGGAATGGAAATCGATTCCATGAAGCTTAATTTCTCACAGGACAAGGTGACGGTTACTGTCGGTATCTACCGCACCAAGTCTGTGGGCATAAAGATAGAGACAGCCGGGACTCCGGTTAACGGTTATTATGTGGAAAAGGTCGAATACGCGCCGCAGACTGTGCTGGTAGCAGCGGATCGCAGCGTTCTGGACGAACTGGATTCGATCACTCTTTCAGTTGACGTTTCGGGCGCGTCAAAGCCGGTAGAATCATTGATCGCGCTGAATGATTACCTGATATCTACCTATGGCAATAACGTATACGCGGTAGACGATTCAACGTATATAGGGATCGTGGCAGATGTTTCTCCTTTTGAGGAAAGGATACTCGAACTGAGGGAGAGTGACATAGAGGTCCGTAATGTGGGAGAGGAGCTGGAATATACGCTCGAATCCCTGAGTGACCATACCATACGCATAAGAGGTGCTCTCGATGTCATAAGCTCCATAACTACAGCAGATCTCAAGCTTTTTGTTGACATGGAGAATCTGTCCGCGGGAACACATGCAAGACAGATACGCAGCGATTATGGCAGCCAGATCATGGTGGATTCCGTAAGCGCGTCTGTAAGGCTGTCTCCCATCCCTAAGGAAGACGACGGGGGCGGGGAATGAGAACTTTCTTTAAAAACCTGTACAAATATCGTTATCTGTTAGGCGAGCTCATTAAAAAGGACATCAAGCTCAAGTACCGCAGTTCGGTCCTGGGATTTTTATGGACCATGATAGAACCGCTTTTGACGATGATAGTGCTGACTCTGGTGTTTTCAAACATGCTCGGAAAGGGTGACGACAATTTTCCGGTATATATCCTGTGCGGACGCCTGCTCTACAGCTTTTTCTCGAATGGGACCAAGACGGCGCTCAAGTCGATAAGGAAACACGGATCGATGATCAGCAAGGTTTATATACCCAAGTATATGTACCCGCTGGCATCCATACTGTCAAGCTATCTTATATTTCTGATATCCCTGATAGTACTGGTCGGTGTAGCGGTAGTTCAGAAGATACAGCTTACTGCTTATATCTTTCAGGCGCTCATACCCCTCGTCATCATACTGGTGATGACCATGGGCGTAGGACTTCTTCTCTCCACACTGAATGTTTTTTTCAGGGATCTGGAGTATCTGTGGTCGGTAATACTTATGCTCATAATGTATACCTGTGCCATTTTCTACAAAGTCGAAAGCCTGAAGAATAACAGTAATGAGTGGATATTTAAACTCAATCCCCTGTATTCCGTGATAGTGATGTTCAGGGACGCGGTATTCGGACGTTCCATCATGGCGGCGGATTCCTACCACCTGTATTATTCCATTGCTTTCAGTCTGGGAATGTTTGCTGTCGGAATGCTGGTATTCTGGAAGAAGCAGGATGAGTTCATACTGTATGTGTGATGAAAGATATTTATCGAGGTATGAATAGTGGAAGTACAAGAAGAGACAGAGCAGGGACGGATTTCGCAGGATAATACGCAGCCCGGGCCTGCTCCGGAAAAAACGGAGGGTACCGGAAGCGTAGCGGCAGATCCCGTTCCGGGGAAAACTGAGGGAACAGGAGCCGAGACTGCAGATTCAGGTCAGCAGGAGATTCCCGTCAAAAAAAAGAAAAAGAAAAAAAAGAAGCCTGTAGTAAAGAAACCTCCGAAGGTCATAGTATGTGACCGGCTGGGCGTGCGTTTCAATATGACCGATCAAAAGGTGGACAACCTCAAAGAATATCTGATCCGTCTGGTAAGAAGACAGCTTAAGTTTCGTGAATTCTGGGCGCTTAGGGATATCTCTTTCCATGTCCGCAAGGGTGAAAGAGTAGGCATATTGGGCTTGAACGGAGCCGGAAAGTCAACCTTGCTCAAATGCATAGCGGGTGTCTTAAAACCTGCTGAAGGCAGTGTGACCGTAACCGGAAACGTAGTTCCCCTGCTGGAGCTGGGAGCCGGATTTGACAAGGAATATACCGGGGCTGAAAATATATATCTGTACGGAACCATGCTGGGATATTCCAAACCGTTCCTTAAGGAAAAATTCAATGAGATCGTGGAATTCTCGGAATTGGGAGATTTTATAAATGTACCGGTAAAGAACTATTCATCCGGCATGAAGGCAAGACTTGGTTTTTCCATTGCAACAGTTGTGGAACCCGAGATCCTGATACTGGATGAGGTGTTGTCGGTAGGAGACGCCAAATTCAAGAAAAAAAGCGCAAAGAAACTGAAGAGCATGATGAAACAGGGAGTTACCGTACTGCTGGTTTCACATTCCACGGAACAGGTCCTGCAGATATGCAACAGAGCCATCATTCTGGAGCATGGCAGATTTGTAGCATCCGGGAAGGCTGCGAAGATCTGCGCGCAGTATGAGGAAAGCATCGCGAAGTAAGGCATATGAAGATTAGTATTATTACCCCGTATCTGGGATCGGATCAGACTGAGCAGGCTGAAATGTTCCTTGCTGACTGCAGGGCATCTGTGGAGGCTCAGAAGCCGCACAGGACTCCTTTTACAACCGAGCATCTGATCGTGAACGACGACCTGACCGATCCGAAAGGTGTGGCAGCCATGCGTAACGCCGCTTGCCGTAACGCATGCGGCGATTATTTTTTGTTTTTGGACAGCGATGACTATCTGGGAGAAGATGCTTTGGGAGAGGCTGTGGACATAGCGGCCGCTCATCCCGGTAAATGCGTGGCCATGAAGCTTAAAAAGACATGGTATAAGAGAGAAAGCGAGCTTTCAGGTCATGAGGAAGGCACCGCCCCGGCAGATGGTCCAAAGGAGGAGAGTGCGCCTAAATCAGCAGATCCCGGGCTTAATACCGCTGATCCCGGTTCCGTGCTGGGAGTGTTGATTCCGGCAGCGCTGATAAAGGATATTACATTTGATGAGGATCTAAGATTTTACAGTGACCTGCCCTTTATGACGGCTCTTATGAACTCAAGCCTTATCGTGTCTGCCGAAGGTGCCGTCTATTATAAACGCAGGCATAACGACGCGGTCAGATATCCGGCGCTTGACCAGATCAGGGATAAAGGCAGATATGCAGAGTTTGAGCTGTCATGCGCAAGATCTGCCTCCAAATGTAAAAACACGGAGAACAACGGCGCGTACAGGGCGTTGGAAGGATATATCTGCGGCTTTGCGGTAAACAGGCTGACAAAGGGCAAACATCCTGAAGGTCTCGAATGGGACGAAACGGCTCTTGGGCATTTGTCAAAAGCCGTCGGCTTATGCAGCGGGGACTATATTCGTGACAGCTATAAAGGAACGATAAAACGCATTCTGATGCGCCTTAAAAACGGTAAAGCGGGATCTGCCCGTAGACTGGCTTCGCTATATGTGATGAACCGCAAGAAGAAGGGACTGTTCGGAAGCCTTTCACAGTGGAAATGGAATATTTACAAACGCATATTTAAAAAGCTGCCGATCAGGAAGGATATATTCCTGTTTGAAAGTTTTCTGGGAAAAAGCTACGGGGATTCATGCCGCGCTATATATGAGTACATGACATCCTCTGACTACAGTGCCGTAAGGGACGGTAAGCCCATCCGGTTCGTCTGGGTCATCGACAACGCTGACGCGCATATACCCGGACCTCATAAGAAAGTAAAGCCGCTGTCGCTTAAGTATTTTTATTATGTGGCCAGATGCGGCGCCTGGATCAACAACATGCGTCAGCCGGCCTGGTACGAGAAAAGAGACGGCGTGATATTCCTTGAATGCTGGCATGGAACTCCCTTGAAAAAGCTGGTATTTGATATGGAAGATGTTCATTCCGCCAGCCCCGAATACAAGATGACATTTTACAAACAGTCCAGAATATGGGACTGGCTGGTATCGGACAACGGGTTCTCTACCGAGGCTTTCAAGAGCGCTTTTCTGTTTCCGCAGGAGCGTATACTTGAACTCGGATACCCGCGTAATGATCTCTTATATGCTCCCGACAGGGATATACGGGCCGCAGGCATAAAAGAAAGGCTGGGGATCTCTAAAGACAAAAAAGTGGTCCTTTACGCTCCTACATGGCGCGATGACGCGTTTTACGCGCCGGGACAGTATAAATTTGACCTGCCGCTTGACTTAAAAATAATGGAAGAACTTAAGGACCGGTATTTCTTTGTACTGCGCACGCATTACTTCATTGCCGACCATCTGAGTCTGACTGAAGAACAGAAGGAGTTTGTGACGGACTGTTCCAGATACAATGATATCGGTGAGCTCTATATGATCAGCGATGTGCTGATCACGGATTATTCCTCGGTATTTTTCGATTATGCGAACTTAAGGCGTCCCATTCTTTTTTATGTTTATGATTTTGAAAAATACAGGGATACACTGAGGGGCTTCTATTTTGATATGGAGAGCCGCTGCCCCGGACCGCTGCTGTATACCAGCAGGGAAGTGGCTGACGCGCTGCTGGATATTGATGGTATCAGGGACGCATATGCGGATAAATATAAGGCTTTTACGGATGATTTCTGTTATCTTGATGACGGACATGCGGCGCAGCGTATTGTAGATGCGGTATTTAGCGAGGATAACTCCTGATGAAGCAGTTGTTGAAGCGGATCATGATAGCCGTTTATCACTTGCTCAATGTCGTCCTTCCGAAGGACAGGCATCTGGCAGTGGTATCTTCGGGAAACGGAAAAGGAACGGGCGGTAATCCCCGCGCCGTTTACGACTATGCTGTCAGAAACTGTGCAGGGTTCAGATTTGTATGGTTTCTGACTGAAGAATATATGAAAAAACATCCCGAAGACAGGAACATGTTCAGCACGCAGACGGGAAAAAACCGGTCAAAGGCAGTCGTATACGGGCATCCGGCATATTATTGGTATATGGCCAGGGCAGGACTCTGGATCTTCGATTCCAGACAGGAGCCGTATATAGTAAAACGTCCGGGAGTGCGATACCTGCAGACCTGGCACGGGACGCCGCTCAAGAAGCTCGGGATCGACCTTACAGACATGAATATGGCAGGGGAGAGCCGGAGCATCGAAGCCTACGCCCTGGCGGTGAAAAAGGAAGCATCTATGTGGGATCTGCTGATAGCCCAGAATTCCTTTTCACATGAGACGTTCAGGAGATGCTTCGCCTACAGCGGACAGATCCTGGATATCGGCTATCCGCGTAATGATGTCCTGGTAAGGGCTGCTGCGGGAGAGAAAAAAAGCGATATTCACACTATACTGTACGCTCCCACATGGCGTGATGACAGGTACACGGAAAACGGCTGGTACGCGTATTCAAGCCCGCTTGACCTGGAAGAGCTGGAAAAAAGGCTTGGGGAAGGATTCCGTATCATAATCAAACCGCATTATCTGGTAAAGCTAAAGAAAAACGATATTCCCGAAAGCGTGCTAAAAAGCGGCTTTGTACGTATCGCATCCGGATCGGAGGATATCGCCGGTCTGTATCTGGAAGCTGACGCGATGATCACGGATTATTCGTCTGTAATGTTTGACTACAGCCTGCTTAAACGTCCGATGATATTTTATGCCTATGATCTTGATGAATACAAGAACAGGCTGCGAGGCTTCTATTTTGATCTGGAAAAAGAAGCGCCGGGAATGCTGTGTTCGACTACGGAAGAGGTGGCAGAGGCGCTGAAAAAAGCTTTTGACAAAAGCCCGGAGACTCCCGATATTGAGGCCAGGATAAAAGCCTTCAGGGATAGATATAACACCTATGACGATGGCAATGCTTCCCGGAAAGCCTGGGAAGCGCTTGTAAAGTAAATGGGCAGATGAGAGGGATCATGAAGAAAACGAGCAATCATAAAGAAGCACTGATGCGTGAAATGAAGCGCAGGACACTCAGCACCATGCATTTTGCGGAATATGCCGTTCAGAAGAGACATATCGAGGATCGTCTTAAATACTATGATCCCACGCCGATCGCAAACCATAAGCCCGAAGGATGCCGGATCATAGCTTTTATGATCACACGGATGGTCAGATTCCACGGCGGGCAGACTTCGATCTTAAGGATCGGTACGGAGCTGGAAAAACTGGGGATCAGAGTATATTACCTGGTGTACAAAAGCCAGAGCAGGGAGGATATGTGTATCTGCGCGGAGTCCAATCTGCCGGGGTATAAGGGCAGATGTCTGCCTATGGCGCAGTATCTGCGGCTTATCGAAGCCGGTAAATGCAAAACTCCTGATTTTGTGTGCGCGTCCTCCTGGGACACGGTTTCATTGGTCAAACAATTCGAAAATTCATATAAGCTGTATTTCGTTCAGGATTATGAGCCCTATTTTTATCCTTTTGGCGAAGAGTTCCTGATGTGCCGCAACACCTATTTCGAGGGCCTTCATATGGTGAGCCTGGGTGCCTGGAACCGTGAGATGATACTTAGAGAGGGTAAGACGGACAGGCTGGGCAAGCCTCTTGTCCTGGACTGTATCGATTTCCCATACGAACCTGGTGAGTATGACGCGCCGGACAGAGACTATGACAGCTACGCGACACGGAAACGGTTTACCATAGCGGCTTACGTCAAATACTACGGAAAGAGGCTTCCCAGCCTGATCCCGTATATGCTCCAAAATACAGCCGCCCGTCTTGCGGAAAAGGGAATAGAGCTGGAAGTCCTCTATTACGGGGAGGCGAAGACCTTTAAACCGGCCGGAGGCCGCAATCTGGGACAGCTGAACAGGGAAGAGATGTCAGAACTCTATGCAAAGGCTGATTTCGGCATGGTCGCCAGCATGAGCAATATTTCACTGGTTCCTTTTGAAATGCATGCGGCAGGGCTTCCGCTGATAGAATTTGCCGATGGGACATATTCCAGATTCCTGCCCCCGGACAGCGCGATACTTACCTCGGTAGGCAGAAAGGATATCGCGGCGGAGCTGCTTGAGGCAGCAGCCGCGCCTGAAAAGCTTCGGAAAATGCATGACAGTGCCATGGCTGCGATGAAACCTTTAAGCTGGAGTGCATCGGCTGAGCAGTTTAAACGGATAATGGAAAAAGCTGCGGATAACAGCATTAAGATACTGTATTTTTCGAACTGACAGACAGCATTTGCCTTTGCGAGAGTGAGTATGGATGATGGAGGGCTTTAGAGAGTATGACTGCACGCGAGATTATCAAAAAACTGTCTCCGAAGGGAATAAAGAACGTTTACAAGCTTCTTCGCAAAGCGGTGATCGAGACCGAATTTCAGATATTCCGTATGTTCCCGATACAAAAAAAGCGGGTGGTACTGTGCAATGTCTGGGGCTTTGGCGACAATGTGAAATGGATCGCGAAAGCCTTGAGAGAAGCAGACAAGTCTGTGGAAGTCGTATTCGTTACTGATAAAAAGAAGGCTGAACATGTGCCGGGCGGGATCAAACTTCTGCAGACCAATTCGATCAGAGCCGTTTATTATTTGGCCACAGCGCATATATGGGTCGACTGCAACAGGAAGGAGCCTTATATCAGGAAGCGTCCGGGGCAGGTTTACATACAGACATGGCATGGAAGCCTGCCTTTAAAGAGACTTGAAAAGGATTATCCGGAGCTTCCGGAGACTTATATCAAAAATGCGGAAAGGGACAGCCTGATGACAGATCTGTGCCTTTCCAACGGCGAATTCATGAATGATATATACCGCAAGGCCTTTGGTTATGAGTGCGAGATCGCTGTTACCGGGTCGGCCAGACTCGACCCGCTGTTCAGGCCCAATCCCAAGCGTGTTATCAGGACCAAGAACGAGCTGATAAAGCTGTCCGGTATTGCTAAAACAGATACTTCCAAACGGTCGGCAGTAAGCGGACAGCCGGGTAATGATGATCCCGGCGACAATACCCAGAATATCAAAATAGCTGTGTATGCTCCGACATATCGTGAACACGGGGCGGATTTTGAGCTCCCGGATCTCGAAAAGACCGCCGATGCTCTTGAGGCACGCTTTGGCGGCAGCTTTATAATTGCAACCCGGCTGCATCCGCTGGTGGCTTCGGGAAAAACAGGCGATTCGAACGGTTTGAACAACAGCACAAGAATAGTCGACTGCAATTCAAAAGGCGATCTGTACGAGCTTCTGGAAGCGGCAGATGTGTTGATCACGGATTATTCCAATACACTGTTTGAATTTTCACTTTGCGGCAAACCGGTATTTCTGTACGCGCCGGATGCGGAAGCTTATGAACACGAACGAGGTTTCTACTTTGATTATTCAAAGCTTCCCTACCCGCATTCATCGGACACTGCCGGGCTGTGTGAAAGTATTTCGGAATTCTCGTCATTTGATTACAAAAACGGGCTGAACGATTTCTTCGTTAATATCGGAGTGAAGGAAGACGGACGGGCAAGCCGGCGTATCGCCGAGCTCATATTACGCAGGGTTTACAGGCAGTGACATTTTTATTGACAAGGTGAGAACACAGCTTTTATAATACATTTTTAAGTGAAAAAGGATTGTGGAGGTAAGTAAGGTTATGATCGTAGTAATGAAGGAAAATGTCAATCAGGACAGGCAGAATCAGCTGATCGACTGGCTCAAGGGCATGGGACTCGGTGTCCATGTTTCCGCGGGTGAATTTCAGACCGTACTGGGACTTATCGGAGATACCAGCAAGGTAGACATGGATCTGATAGCGAGTCTGGATATAGTTGAGTCCGTAAAAAGGGTCACCGAAACCTTTAAATGCTGCAACCGCAAATTTCATCCCGAAGACAGCATTATCAAAGTAGGAGATGTAAAAGTCGGGGGCGGCAATTTCGCTATGATAGCCGGTCCCTGCTCGGTTGAGACCGAGGACCAAATAGTAGCGGTCGCGAAGGCAGTCAAAGCTTCGGGAGCGAATCTTCTGCGCGGAGGAGCTTTTAAGCCCCGCACTTCGCCCTATGATTTCCAGGGTCTTAAGGCAACGGGACTTGAGCTGTTAAAGATCGCCCGGAAGGAAACGGGACTTCCGATAGTCAGCGAGATCATGAATATCGCTGATCTGCCCCTTTTTGAAGATATAGACGTGCTTCAGATCGGAGCGAGGAATATGCAGAACTTTGATCTGCTGCGGGAGGTGGGACACACCAACAAGCCCATTCTGCTTAAGCGCGGACTGGCCAATACCTTAAAGGAGCTTTTGATGAGCGCAGAGTACATCATGGCCAGCGGCAATGAACAGGTGATCCTGTGCGAGCGCGGTATCAGAACCTACAGCGACTACACCCGCAATACGCTCGATCTGTCCGCGGTTCCCATGCTCCATGAATTGTCTCATCTTCCGGTTATCGTAGATCCCAGCCATGCCACCGGTATCGCAAGGATCGTTCCCAGTATGGCACTTGCCGCTACTGCGGCAGGGGCTGACGGATTGATCATAGAGGTTCACAATGATCCCATACATGCGCTCTGCGACGGTGCCCAGTCACTTAAACCCGATGAGTTTGACGCTCTGGCGGGCAAGGTGAGGAAGCTCAGGGAAGTGCTGTAGGAATCATTGATATTACCTGTCGGCAGACATACGCCTTATCATTATCCGGAACGGAGAGAAGAGTCATGATGACTGAAGATGAAAGGCGGCGATAAATGGGGAAAGGAAGTTTAAAGATTATGAAAGTCGGAATCGTAGGACTCGGCCTGATCGGGGGATCGTTTGCGAAAGCGTACGCGGAGAAAGGCCATGAGGTCTATGCGCTTGATACGGATGGGTCAACGCTTGCTTTTGCCGGTATCAGCGGAGTGCTTGCGGGAGAGCTTACCAAAGAAAACGCCTCATCATGCGATCTGATACTTGTGTGTGTTTATCCTCAGGCAGCCATTGATTTCTGCCGGGATTTCGGTCCGTATTTCGGTGAAAAACCTGTTATCATTGACTGTTGCGGAACAAAAGCTTTTGTAGTCGAGGAATGCGGGAAGGCAGCTCAG
Organism: Lachnospiraceae bacterium; assembly: GCA_024698555.1. GTDB lineage: Bacteria > Bacillota > Clostridia > Lachnospirales > Lachnospiraceae > RUG11977. The sequence continues at coordinate 10,375 of JAILRI010000125.1, read as the reverse complement.
GAGTTCGGATTTACCTATGTGGGCGGACATCCTATGGCAGGAACGCAGTTCTCGGGATTTAAGTATGCCAGAGCCAATCTGTTCAACGGTGCTCCGATGGTGATAGTACCTCCCGATTTCGGTGACATAGTTTTGCTTTCACACATCAAGGAGCTGCTCGCGCCTGCCGGTTTCGGAAGCTTTTCCGTGACCACGGCAGCCAGACATGACAGTCTGATCGCATTTACCTCACAGCTCGCGCATGTTGTATCCAATGCCTATGTGAAGTCACCGACTGCCCAGGAACATCAGGGTTTCTCGGCAGGCAGCTATCGTGACCTGACCAGGGTCGCCTGGCTCAATCCCGAAATGTGGGCTGAGCTGTTTCTCGATAACAAAAGAAATCTGCTGTTTGAGCTTGATGAGATCATAGGCCATCTGCAGGAGTACAGAAGCGCGATCGAGGCGGAAGACCGGGAAAGACTGGTGCAGCTGCTTGATGACGGACGAAGGTGCAAGGAAGAAGCAGACAGGATCTGAACAGTTACATAGTAAACAGCAGCATAAACATACGTCACGGAGGGAATGCATATGGAAACTATCAAGATCAGCGCTTCCAGCGAGTACAGTGTTCATATCGGCAACGGACTGCTTAAGGAAATGGGAGAATATCTCTCGGCATTTGCCGGTATGCGCTCTATATGTATCGTATCGGATGATAACGTATATCCGCTGTATGGTTCCCGTGTTGAGCAGGATCTTCAAAATGCGGGTTTTCGTGTTTTTAAATTTGTATTTGAACATGGAGAGAAGTCAAAAAATCTGGAAACCTACAGCAAACTGCAGGAATTCCTGTGCAATATGAAGCTGACCAGGAGCGATGCTATAGTGGCCTTAGGCGGCGGTGTTGTGGGGGATCTGGCAGGTTTTGCGGCAGCAACCTATCAGCGCGGGATCAGGTATATCCAGATTCCGACCACATTGCTTGCAGCTGTGGATTCTTCAGTAGGCGGGAAGACCGCAGTAGATCTTTCTTCGGGTAAAAACCAGGTTGGGGCGTTTTATCAGCCTTCGCTGGTGCTATGCGATTATTCTGTATTTGATACCCTTCCTGATGAGGAATACAAGTGCGGCTGTGCCGAGGTCATAAAATATGCCGTACTTGGCAGCCGTGATTTTTTTGACGAGCTTAACAGGACTCCGGTAAAGGAACAGTATGAGCACGTTATTTCCACCTGTGTCAAAATGAAACGTGACTATGTTCAGGAGGATGAATTTGATACAGGTTCCAGAATGTTTTTGAATCTCGGACATACTGTGGGACACGCCGTGGAAGCAAGAAGCGGTTTTTCGATCCTTCATGGACAGGCAGTGGCCATCGGCATGGCATCTGTAGCCAGAATAGCCTGCAGCAAGGGTTTCTGCAGTGAAAAAACACGCAGTGAGATCATCGGGATACTTGGCAAATACGGTCTTGCGACCACATTGCCCTATCCCGTGGCAGAGCTGGCAGGCTCGATCCTTACGGATAAGAAGGTGTTCGGCAATACATTGCGTCTGATAGTACCCGAAGAGATCGGAAAATGCAGGATCGAGCGCGTGGATGTTTCAAAGATCCCCGAATGGATCGGGTAAAAGATATAAGCATAAGGATTATTTCATGCAAGAACAGGAAAAGGAAAGAAGAGTAACACCGGGATCCCGCACCGGGATAGTCAATATCCCGGCTTCAAAATCGCGCGCCCACAGGCTGCTGATCATGGCGGCCCGTAATAAAGAGCGCGTTTTTATGCAGTGTTCCGGCATATCGAATGATATTCAGGCTACGATCGATTGCCTGAAGGGGCTCGGATGCGTAATACGGCAGCCGGAACAGGATATTATCGAGATAGGAACTGATCTGCCGGATTTCGGAGATGATCGGGATCTGGTCACATCAGCCGGTGATACGGCGGTAAGAACCCTTCCCTGCAGGGACAGCGGTTCGACACTGCGTTTTATGATGCCCTATGCGGGGGCTTGCGGAGCCCGCGTAGTTTTTAAGATGCAGGGAAGACTTCCCGAAAGGCCCCTTGCGCCTTTTGACGATGAACTGCGTGCCCATGGCATGGAGATAAGGCGTTCAGGCGATGAACTGTATTGTTCAGGGCAGCTCGTCAGCGGTACATATACACTGCCGGGCAATGTTTCTTCACAGTATATTTCCGGACTGCTGATGAGCCTGCCGATGCTGGAAGGCGACTCCAGGCTCGTCATAACCGGTGAAATGGAATCCTATGACTATATAGTAATGACTCTGGACGCAATGCGGATGGCAGGTATCAGCTGTACGCGGGAAGGGAATACTTTCCTTATACCCGGCGGACAAAGCGTATCTATGCCGCAGACGGTCGCAGTAGAGGGCGACTGGTCCGGAGCCGCTTTCTTTTTGGCTTTGGGAGCGCTTTCGCTGCAGGGAGTGACAGTAAGCGGGGTTGACTCAGAGTCTCTGCAGGGTGACAGGGCGATCTTAAAAGTGCTCAGGGATTTCGGCGCCGACGTGAGGGAAGACTTAAGTGCCGCTAAGGTGAGCTTTGCGCCTTTGAAAGCGCAGACTATTGACGCATCGGGAATTCCGGACCTCGTTCCTGTGATCAGCGTCATTGCGGCAGCAGCCGAAGGGACTACGAGAATAGTCGGAGCGGGACGGCTCAGGTTAAAGGAAAGCGACAGACTGAAGACTACAACGGCCATGCTGAAGAGTATCGGGGCCGATATTACCGAGCTTGAGGATTCGCTGGTGATCAGAGGATGCGCGTTTGACCCGAAAGTGGCAGATAAAGGCAGGTTCCTTAAAGGAGGACGTATCGATTCGGCAGGAGACCACCGAATAGCGATGTCTGCCGCGGTTGCGGCTTCGTTATGTTCAGGAGATGTGTATGTATCCGATCCGGAGTGTGTAAAAAAATCATTTGCCTCATTCTGGGAGGATTTTGAAGCTTTAACGGTGTGCGGTAATTGTGAAAATTAAATGTACTCACAGCATCAGGATAAACTATTGTTACCGCCATTTGCCGGATAGCCATGATTGTAGTTAATAACATGCTTTCACTTCTTGCGTGTCTGTCCGGAAAGAAATTACGAATGATTACGCCTTCACGGATAAGAAAGGATGATATATGGGCAGCAGTTACGGGGAAAATATAAAACTGACGATCTTCGGGCAGTCGCATTCGCCTGCCATAGGGATGACACTGGAGGGCATACCGGCGGGACATAAGATAGATATGGCAGCGCTAAACGCTTTTCTGGCGAGACGCGCTCCCGGTAACAATGAGCTGTCCACGCCCAGGAAGGAAGCGGATGAACCTGAATTCTTAAGCGGGATGAGGGATGATGTGACCTGCGGAGTTCCCATTACCGCTGTCATTCGCAATACAAATACGCATTCTTCAGATTATTCGGAGCTTAAGGTCAAACCGCGTCCGGGGCACGCCGATTATACCGCCGAAATAAAATACGGCGGCTCGCAGGACTTTGCAGGCGGCGGACACTTTTCCGGAAGGCTGACTGCGCCTATGTGTATAGCGGGAGGGATCGCGCTGCAGCTGTTAGCACGCGAGGGCATACATGTATTATCAAGGATATATTCCATCGGCGGTATCAGGGATAATGGAGAACTTAACGGGGATATGTCCGGAAAAGCATTTCCTGTAGTAGACGATGCTCAGGGTATGCTTATGAAGCAGCTGATACTTGATAAAAAGGCAGAAGCGGATTCCGTAGGAGGTGTGATCGAGTGCAAGGTGACAGGACTTCCCGCAGGTCTCGGAGATCCTATGTTTTCTGGCATGGAGAACAGGATAGCCCAGATCGTTTTCGGAATACCTGCGGTAAAAGGACTGGAATTCGGAGCGGGTTTTGATGTCGCCAATATGGCGGGAAGTGAGTGTAACGACGATTTTTGCTTAAGGGACGGACATATCGAGACCGTGACCAATAACTGCGGCGGTATACTCGGAGGCATAACCGACGGCATGCCGTTAATCTTCAGGGCCGCGTTTAAGCCTACCCCGTCTATAGGAAAGGAACAGAGGACAGTTGACTTAAGCACCATGGAAGAGACGGTACTGCGGGTACACGGACGCCATGATCCGTGCATAGTACCGCGGGCCGTGCCTGTTGTCGAGGCAGCGGCAGCTTTGGCAGTATATGACGCGCTGCTGGGAAGACGTAAGGAAGTAAGGTAGTAGCTTAGTTGTAGCCCGCTACGTCTTTTGTTTCAGACATACACACTCGGGTAAACATTCGTCGCATCAATCCGGTTCGGTTTCGAATGAAGTACCCATGCGACTGAGAGCCTCAGCGTAGTCAGTGTAAGAAAGCGCACAAATTCAACAGAAGAGAAGATAGGAAACAGGAAAAAAGGGATAAAGAATAAGAAATAGGAAATAAGAAATAAGGCATAGGGAAAGGAAAGATATCAGTATGGAACCGACATTAAGGGAACGAATGGATGAGATCGACGAGCGGCTGATCCGGGATTTTACCGACAGGATGAAGCTGGCCGGGGAAATATCGGATTACAAAAAAGAACATGGAATACCGGTCCTGGACAGAAAAAGGGAGACCGAGAAGCTTCGCAGCATTATGGACAAGTCGCCGGAAGAGATCAGGGAGTATTCGGCTCAGCTGTATTCCATGCTTTTTGAATTCAGCCGCAGTTATCAGAACCGAAGGATCGGGACGGGCAGCGAGCTGACTGAACGCATCAGGAGGGCTGTTGAAGAAACTCCTTCTATGTTGCCGGATAACGCCTGTGTCGCCTGTCAGGGAATAGAGGGGGCCAATTCCCACATTGCCTGCGGCAAACTGTTCAGATATCCCATGGTAATGTTCTTTGATTCTTTTGGCGCGGTATTCAATTCCATAGAAAAAGGACTGTGCAGGTACGGAGTGATCCCGGTGGAGAACAGTACGGCAGGCTCGGTCAATTCGGTTTATGATCTTATGATGGAACATAAATTCAGCATTGTCCGCAGTATGCGCCTCAAGGTTGACCACAATCTGCTGGCACTTCCGTCTTCCGACATTTCACAGATACGGGAAATATATTCACACCCGCAGGCTATCAGCCAGTGCAGCGCATTTCTGGAAAGTCTCAGGGGAGTAAGGGTCGTACCGTGTGAAAATACTGCCATAGCCGCAAAACGTGTGGCAGAATCAGGCAGAAATGATATTGCGGCGCTCTCCTCCAAGCAGTGCATGGATTATTACGGCTTGAAGTGCTTAAAGGCATCCGTGCAGGACAGTTCGAGCAACTACACCAGGTTCATCTGTATCTCAAAGGATCTGGAGATATATCCCGGTGCGGACCGTACCAGTATCATGGCTACGCTGCCCCATGAGCCCGGTTCACTTTACAAGCTGCTTTCAAAGCTCTACGCGCTCGGCATCAACCTGAACAAGCTGGAAAGCCGTCCCATCCCGGACAGGGATTTCGAGTTCATGTTTTATTTTGACCTTGATACACCGGTATATTCACCCAGTTTCATGCAGTTCATGGGAGAGCTTTCAAGCGTTTACGAAACATTTACGTATCTCGGCAGCTACAGCGAGATATTGTGAAGTTTTAAGCTTGACCCATATCTGAAGCATTCCAATAATGGAGTGGTTGCCTAAATGGATTTGTAATGGTACAGATTGCCCCCGGAAAAGCTCCGGGGGCTGTTATTTTTACCAAGGATTATGTTGGAACCTGTTTTTATATCTGTCGTCTAATGCATGAAAGTAAGCAAAACACTGGTTGCAAAAGACTGCCGATATTGATACACTTTAACTATATTTATTTAAGGCAGGTCTTATAATGAGTGATAAGGAAACGATGAACGGAGGCGATCCTTTCAATATAGAAACGCTGATGCGCGAGTATGGCAATGACGTGCTCAGGACGGCATATTCTTATGTTAAGGACCGGACAGCGGCAGAGGATTGTTTTCAGGAAACATTTATTAAGGCGTATCGGAATCTGGACAGGTTCCGCGGTGAAAGCTCCGTAAAGACATGGCTCATCAGGATCACGGTCAATGTGTGCAAAGATTACCTGAAGAGCTCATACCAGCGTCATGTCGTTCCGATGATGGATTTCGAGGAGGACGCCATCATCTCCGACAATGATTTTGAAGAGGTTGAGAACGAGGACAGGAACGAAACCATTCGAAGGGCGGTGGAGGCGCTTCCGCAGCATTATCGCGAGGCTGTGATGTGCGTGTATTACAACGAAATGAGTCTGGCGGAGGCCGCGAAAGTCCTTGGCGTGCCGGAGGGAACCGTAAAGAGCCGGCTGGCAAGAGCCAGAGATCAGCTCAAAAATCTACTGGAAGGGAGGCTGTGAGAAATGAAAGAATTTGATGAAACAAAAGATGAGCAGTTTGCGGCTCATATCAGGAAAGCGCTCAACGCGTCATATGATCACGAGCAATTGATCGTTTCAGAAGATCTCATCAGCCGCACCATGGAGAGGATCCGCGCTGAGGCAGGTGAAAAAGTCCTTGCCCGAGAAAAACGCACCGAGGCCGATGAAAATGCTTTTGCCGGTGAGAGCCGAGCTGAAGCCGGGGAGAGGACTTATGCCGGGGAGAGGACTTATGCCGGGGAGGATTGTCCCGAAGCGGAAGGAAAGACTCAGGACAGGGAAAACCGTGCCCGGGAAGTAGAGAATTTATATACAGAAAGTAGTAGAATAGAAGCGGGCGATGGTGTCCGTACGGAAAAGAGCGCGGTCATCGAGAATATTTCTGATAAACGGATTCCAACCCGAAAACGTTTCTTCAGGATAGCTGCGGGGCTGGCAGCGGCGCTGTTTGTGGCTGTGCTGGGCATTTCCGTTGTGAGGAGCGGACTTTTGTCGAAGAAAGATGTTAATGATACCGCGGCTAACGGGATATATTCCGCAAATACTGCCGAAAACTCTGTTACGCTTAGTAAAGAGGACAGTGATGATCTTAAGGCTGAACAGCCGGCCATGTATGCTGCAAGCGCAGATGAAGCGGCTCAGGAGCCCGAAATGCTGAAGGACTCCAAGATGGCGTCTGTGGCAGACGGGACAGCCGAAAACTATAATGTGGCTATGGGGGCCGCGACAGCTGCCGCTGGTGATGACGATGGGCAGTTTGATGTTGCGGCTGCCGGTATGGAGGAAGACATCATAGACGAATCTGAAACGGTCGTAGCGGTTTCGGAAAACGGAGGCGCCGAAGAAGCCGGAGCCGTCGGATATGCCGGAACCGTTGGAGAAAATGGCGTAGTCGCAGCAGTCGGAGCGGGTGAAGCATCCGGAACCGTCGGAAAAAATGGAGAAGCCGGTGAAGTCGGTGAAATCGCAGTCGTTGGAGCAGGTGAAGCCGATGATACGGTCGGTGCCGTAACGGCAGATATGTCAGGAAAGGGCGCGGCGGCAGATGATACACCCATAGCGCCTATGGATAAAACAGACAGCGAGGATGCACTGCAGCCGGAAAGCGAAGAAAGAAACGCTGACCGGTGGGAGATGCTTGCAACCTCATATGTTCCGGTATATTTCTCACGCATAGAGTCTGTGACTGTAAGAGATGAGATATATGAAATCCTGTCGGCCTCGGGAATTCCTGAAATTAGCGAAGTCGGGAAAGCCAACGGTGAAGCCGGAAATGACGCGGACGGAGCCGGACCTGACGCAGACGCAGATGGCACTGAGAAACAGGATGACGCGGATAATAGAACAGAAAAAGCTGAAGGAGATGAGACTGATAATCTGCCCGGAGTACCTGAGGGGGACGGGGACAATACTCCTGCATGCAGGATGCGGCTCGTAGTTGATACAGACCGGGGGCAGCAGCTGATCTCGGTATATGGCGGGTATTATAGCATTGACGATTATGAGGCACCGGACGATCAGACCGATACGGAGGAAATGGTTGAGATCGGGGAGGCGGACGCAGTCGAAACTCTTAAACAGGTACTAATAAATTAATTTTTCAGAACCGGTTAATTATCAGCGGGAGTATGCCGATATACAATACGGGGTATCAGTACGCCATGCCTGAAAAGCGGCGGCAGATGCCACGTGCAGCCATAAGAAAAGGATTTCACTGACAGTCAAAGGAGGACTGATGGTATGGATGTTAACAACAATATCATGAGCAATATGAGTATCATAAACCGGCTGAATAAGGCAGCAAAGCCCGCATCCCGCGGGGATGCCGGCAAGCTTCCCAAGTGGATGGAGTCTGCGAAAAAAGGAGCAGATGCCAACAAGGTGGAGACCAATCAGGGAACCGGTCTATCCAGAACAAATGAATCAAATCTTTCCGAAAAGGCGCAGAACTACCTGAACAGTCTTCGCGAGAAATACGAGGGCTACGACTTCTTTGTCGGCAATGAAGGCGATGATCTGACCGAGATAGCCGGAGCCGGTACCAAAGAGTTTTCCATTATCTTTTCAAACGAAGAGCTTGAAAAGATGGCGGAGGATGAGGAATATGCCGCAGGTAAGCTCGCGAGCATGGAAAATGCCGTGCAGATGACCTCAGGGCTGTTAGAAGAGGCTGAAGATGGCGACAAGATAGAATTAGGCGATGGAGTGAGCATCAACCGCGTTACTATAGCCTTTAAGGAAGACGGCAGCATGCAGATATTTGCGGAAGCTGAGAAGTCCCTTGAAAGACAGCGCGAGAGGATAGAGAAACAGCGAGGTGAACAGGCTGACGGGCAGGATAAGCCCGCAGATGCAGAGGGCGCTTCGGGACAGACCGGCACGATCAAGCCTAATCCGTACGAGCAGGATCCCAGTGTAAAGAAGGTAATGGTAGAAGCGGCTACCATGGATGAGCTCCTTACCAAGATCAAGGACATCAACTGGAACGAGGTTGAGGAGGAGGATCTTGCCGCCGGAGCGAGATTTAATTTCTCGATCTGATCCTGATATCATAACGTATACTGCACCTAAAAGCTTGTAATTGATCATAACATGTATAAATATGGCGTTTCTTTTGATGTTATCTGTGTTATCCTATTTAACAGATTATCAAAGGAGGCGCCTTTTTTATGGATTTAAAGACTGCATTTAAGCCCTGTTTCAAAATGGGTGTGGCGGTTTCAAGATGGAACCTGTATACACCCGCGCACATGAAGCTGGTGAAGGTCCAATACAGCAGCATGACGGCCGAGAATGACATGAAACCCATGTATTTCCTTGACAAGAAGGAGAACCGGCTTAACGCTGATAAATATGATCTGGCGCCTAAGCTCACATTTGACCGCGCCATTCCGTACCTGGACTGGGCGAAGGCAAACGGTGTGGCTATGCGCGGACATACGCTTGTCTGGCATAACCAGACCCCGAAATGGTTCTTTTCCAAACATTATGATGAAAATGCGGGACTGGCTGACCGGGATACCATGCTTGCCCGTCTGGAGAACTATATACACGGCGTTCTGGATTTTGTACAGACTGAATATCCCGGTGTTATCTACGCGTGGGATGTAGTCAATGAAGCGATAGACGAGGGCGATTTCAGGAAGTCTTTATGGACACAGACCGTAGGCACCGATTTTGTGCTCAAAGCGTTTGAATTTGCCAGGAAATATGCGGCAAAGGGTGTTTCACTCTTTTACAATGATTATGAGACCATGCAGGAATGGAAGCGTGACCTGATCATCGAAAAGATACTGAAACCCCTTAAGGAAAAGGGACTGGTTGACGGTATGGGAATGCAGTCTCATCTGCTCATGGATCATCCGGATCCCGCCCTTTATAAGACCGCTCTGGAGATGTATGGCGCGCTGGGGATAGAAGTACAGGTCACAGAGATGGATATGCATAACAATGATGCTTCGGACGAATCTCAGGAACGTCTCGCTGACAGATATAAAGAGTTTTTTGACATACTGGTGGAGGCAAAACGTTCCGGCAAGGCCAATGTTACGGCTGTTACCTTCTGGAATCTGCTCGATGAGAACAGCTGGCTGTCGGGCTTCAGGAAGGAGACCAGCTATCCGCTCCTGTTCCACGGCAAATGTGAGCCGAAGAAAGCATATTACAGAGTGCTGGAGGCAGCCGTTGACAGAAAGGATATAGATGAATTTGTGCTTGAAGCCGCGGAAGAAGATTTCACGGTTCAAAATATGCCGCAGGAGGAGAGACCAATGAACAATATGCAGGAAGTTTATGATTTTTTGAAGGAGACAGGTGTTTACTATCTGGCAACGGTAGATGGCGACCAGCCCAGAGTAAGGCCCTTCGGTACCGTGGATATATTTGAGGATAAGCTCTATATCCAGACCGGCAAGGTTAAGGAAGTAAGTAAACAATTGCAGGCCAATCCCAAGGCTGAAGTCTGCGCGTTTTCAGAGGGCAGATGGCTCAGAGTTGCGGGCA
>JAILRI010000100.1 GCA_024698555.1 Lachnospiraceae bacterium | reverse complement strand
CGGGATAAGTAGGCAAGCATTCGGTCCAGTTATTTAAGAATCGATGTACTAGGCTTATCAAAAGCAGCACAGATGCTCCTGTCGTTCGAAGCGCAGCACGTACACTTTGTGCACAGTATGCCGCATCACTCTATATATGACACAAAGAGATTTCCCGCCGCCTCAAACATCGCGGCTGCCTCTTTGATGCCCTGCTTGGTCGTCTTATCCGTCAACGGTTCGTAATACGTCACGGATACCGCGTCATAAGCGGTAATGACCACTGCATTCCCGTCAGCCTTAAATGCGATAACCGGCCGCTGTTTATACACATAATACAATACTTCATCCAGATTCGCTCCCGAAAGATCCACCACAGTATTGCGCAGTTCTCTCTGAAGCCTGTTCCTGACGGTTTCCCGGCGGATATCGTATGCTGACATATCCGCGTCCGCGTTCTTGTATTTTAACACTGTTTCCATAGCGGCCTGCAGGGAGGTCAGGTTCCTTCCCGATGCCAAAACCGGCGTCAGTGCACCGATTGATGCCCGTGCAGCCTTGATACCGCGCTCCCAGACTACTCTGCCGTCGCGGTTGATCACCGTTCCTACACTGGTATCGGCAGCCGCTATGCTTTCCGAGGCCTTGTCGGACATAACAGTCAGATTGCCGTAACAATAGGCATAGAACAACTGGTCAAAGTGCTCCGGCTCCGATATCCTCACGGTCGTATCAAAGCTGATCACTGTTCCGGGCGCCTTCCTCATATACGGGATCTTCTCGATCACCACGTCCTGGGGCAGCGTGATATAATACTCTGTCAGGATCCTGTCGGTTACTCTTTTGGAAATATGCACCGGAGGAGTATTCTCAACCAGCCGGTTCATAATGGTGTCGTCTTCAGCATCATTGTATGCTATCGTATCGCCGGCCTTGCGCGTCATGCGCTTTAATGTTACTTTATTGTCTTCGACAACTATACTATCAATGTAGAATCCTTTGTCTTCATAAGTCTTGACTATCTGCCCTTCCGCATTTTCGATACATAGCCTGTATGCGGGCGCTTTTATGCTGCCGTTCGCCAGGATCCAGAAATCAGATTCTTTTGAATACGCGTAAATGATATTGTTGTCTATGCGGCCCAGGAGTCTTATGATCTCCTGCCCGGGCGAGGATATCTTCCTGATCTCTCCATTGTCAAAGCTCAGTACCGATATACTCCGGATAGCAGTGTCATCGCTTCCCTCCTGCCATGCCAGATACCTGTCTTCCGGGCAGAAAACAAGATGGGAGTCCTGAACATCCTTCGCGATGGTCTGCAGCGTACGTGTGGCCATGTCATAGGCATATATTGCGTTATACAGTGAAAAATACAGTACATCCTTTTCACTCAGATACGTAAAGTCGTTAAAATCCGCTTCCAGAAGCTGATAACTGGTATTTACCGGAATATACAGCTGCTCCTCTATACGCTGGTCACGGTTGATATATCTGTAAAGCACTATCCCGACTCTGCCTTCATACTCGCCGCGGTTCATGTACCCATACACCAGAAAATCCGTATCGCCGTTATCGTGAACCTTTATAAGTCTGATATTGTGCTGGTCGTAAAGCTCCCTGGAATAATCCTTCGCGCCTCCCCTGAAGGAAAAGGCGCAGTTCAGCAGGTTTTTCGCGACATCAAAAACATATATCCCGCCGTTATAGGAAAATGCGAGATATTTCAGCGAATCGCTGGCTCCTGTCTGTACTTTGCCGGCCATAGTGACGCCAAGCTTGAATTCATCCCTGTGAAGAGAAGTTCTGTTTACATCAAAGAGAGTTTCCATGGTACGGTCATAGTTATACAGGTATACTCTTGCTTCCGTGTACAGAAACCTGAAATTTTCCTTGACCAGATACAGCTCTTCTCCTGTGCCGGCATCGGCCTTTACCAGACTCATGAGCTCTATCGTGGCCAGCTGGTCGTAAAATTCATGAATGGCCGGTATCTCTTCCCAGATGACCTCCGGCTCAAGCTCTCCCCAAGTAATGAGACTGAAGCTGGACTTGATACTGACATTCGCAAATGAGGTATTGTCAGTTTTGCGGCTGGACTCAAGGTATTTTTTCAGCCCTTCTTTTTCGGTCTGCGTACCGTGCAGGAGGATCTCGTGAAAATTCTTCGCAAATTCAAGCTTCTCGGGTATATGCCCGTTGTCATACATTTTGATCCTCGTGTAATAATACACCCGTTTGCTTAAATTTGTGATCAGTGTTATTTTGACAATATATTCCTGGCCGCTCTTTAGTGTTTCCTGCAGCGCTATACGCACCTTTTTCGGACCTTCCTCTGTCTCAAGGACTGTAAAACTGTCGGATTCTATCTCCCGGCCGTCGGTATTGTAGACCTCGTATTTCAGCTTTTTGACATCGCTTTCGTTCTGCTCGATCAGCACGGTAAATACTCTGTCAGATCTGATGGGTGTTATGGTCTCGCGCATGAGCATGTGGTCGAGGTTCGACGCATAGCCGTGAAGGCGGTTGCATATGTCATCCCCGGTCTGCAGGTATATGGTGGGCAGGGTTGCGGCGGACATATCCATCGCCTGGGATGAATTCCCGAAAAAATTCCCGCTGATATCGGACGCAAAATAAACAAACGCTCCGATAAAAACAAGAACGACTATAAGTACTTTATATCTGAATCTCATTTTTTATGTAATTCCTCTTCTGTTTGAGCAGCCTGTACAATGTCAGGTCTGCTCCGGTCTCCTTCATGAACCGCTCACAGGTATAGCCGTCCGTATCCTGAACGGCTGAGCCCGATCGATCTGAAAGCTTCTTCTTTCCCATCATTGCCGGATATTTTTTTACGGCACGTATCAGAATATTTTTCGGAGTATGCTCCATATCTATGAATTCAAGTATCTGAACCTTATAGCCCTGTTCCTCAAGCATATCGGCTCTGAGGGCATCGGTCATGAGCGCCGACATCCGCTCCTTTATCAGACCGTATCTGATAACGGGCTGAAGCATATCACTCTTTATCTGTTTATTCAGCTCGTGCTGACAGCAGGGCACGGACAGTATCACCTTCGCGCCCCAGCATACGGCGTTATACAGAGCATAATCGGTCGCCGTATCGCAAGCGTGAAGCGTGACTACCATATCTATGTCGTCTTCCGCCTTATAATCGGCTATATCTCCGTGGAGGAATTCAAGCCCGTCATATTTCAAACGGCGGGCCAGTCCGGCACAGTTTTCGATCACGTCCTTCTTCAGGTCCAGTCCTGTGATATTTACTTCAAGCCCTCTTTTTTCGTGCAGATACCAGTACAGGGCAAATGTCAGATATGACTTGCCGCAGCCGAAATCAATGATACGAAGCCTTTTCTTACGCGGCAGTTCATCGGCTATGTCTCTTACAAACTCCAGATATCTGTTGATCTGACGGAACTTGTCATAGCGTGCTTTTACCACATACCCGTCCTTATTCATGACCTGCAGTTCCACCAGAAAATCCGCCGGTTCGCCCTCCGGAATGATATAGTTTTTGGCGCGGTTCTGGGCAGATACCGTTCCCGTGCTTCCCTTTACAGCCGATGCGGCTTCCTTTGTTCCGGTCTTCCGCTCTTTTATGGTCACATGACCCTTTTTACTGATAAGAATGGTTGCGCCTGAAGCGGCATTACTTAATTCCACCTGCTTAAAATGAGGCTTCTGCTCCACCGCTTCACAGATGATCCGGACTGCTCCTTCGGCATCGGTATTGTCGTGAAATTCCTGCGCTCCTTTAGTTCCGGTGATCTGATACCGGCATTCTTTCCTGATCATAACGGGACGCACCTTAAGCTTTGATATAAGATCTTCTCCTTTGTCTGCCGGGTTGTTGGCAACAGCCAGTATCAGATTCTGATCTATATATTTTTGTATTATCGCTTTTATTTCTTCCAAGGTTTCTCCTAAACTGCGGACTACCGTTTAATACTGATATTACCTACACTTTTCCTATTTTATTATAGGAAAAAAACAGCTCTTAGTCAAGAAGAATCAACGTAACTATTCAGAACCTGTACCTTATAATTTTAAATTTCCTCTTGAAAAATATTTATTTTGTATTACAATTGTAGGCTGGAGGTATAAGGAATTATGATGATAGCACTAAAAATCCTGGTGACCGTTATCTGTATTGTTGCCGTATTGTTCCTTCTTGAGCTGTTTCTGGTTCTGCCCGGCGGAAAACTGAAAAAAGAAAGCGAAAAATTTTACCATGTTAATTTCGCGCACCGCGGGCTGCACACCAAGGACATGTCTGTTCCGGAAAATTCAATGGCTGCCTTTAAGGCTGCTGTAGACGCGGGGTATGGTATCGAGCTTGATATACAGTTTTCTAAAGACGATCAGATCGTGGTTTTTCATGACGAAACCCTAAACCGCGTGTGCGGCGTAGACGGAAGACTTGACGCCTTTACTTATGATGAGCTCAAAAAGATGGGCTTAAGCGGTACCGATGAGCATATTCCGCTGTTCAGTGAGGTACTTGAGCTGATAGACGGACGTGTTCCGCTGCTGGTGGAACTCAAGAGCTGCCGCAAGAACAAACTGCTCTGTGAGAAAGCTCTTCCCATGCTGCGTGCTTATAAGGGGGATTTCTGTATAGAAAGCTTTTCTCCCATTATTGTAAAATGGTTCAGAAAAAACGCTCCCGATATCTTAAGAGGTCAGCTTTCTGCGCCCGTTGATGATTTCAGGGAATACATTCCGGCATTTATAGCATTCATTTTATCACGTTGTTTCACCAACTTTTTATCAAGACCTCACTTTATTTCCTACAATAAAGTGAAGCCTCCGATGTCGGTAAGGCTCTCCGAGAAGCTCGGTGCCATGCGTTATGTGTGGACTGTACGTCCCGCTGATGATATCCGCACTTTAGAGAAGATAAATGATGCCGTGATCTTTGAATATTACACACCGGAAGCCAAATACTAAGGAGCCGGATCATTCCGAATTATCAATACTTTATCGGCGTTTCCTTAAAGAACCCCGGTAAAATGATTTATGACTTTTATAAAAGGTTGCCGCACTTTTTAGTGCGACAGCCTCTTTTTTGGTTTAGTTTTAGTTTTCGTTTTCTATTGTATTATTTTTTCTTCTTACCGGTTGCAGCGGCTTTATCACCGGCTGATGATTTAGTGTCCGTGCCTTTGTTCTTTCCTTTACCGGTATTTTGAGAAGCATCTTCTTTGCGGATCTGATCGTATTTGTCACGCAGCTTCTGGCGCCAGGTCTTCTTGACCGGCGGGGGTTCGAGACCGCCTCTTGCGCTCTTGGCTTCTACGATGTAAATACCGTTCAGTAATACTTTTACTTCCTTTTTCTCGGGGATCAGGCCAAACGCCTTCTCATCGCACATCAGGGAAGCGATCTTGGGTCCGACCTTTGCTTTTACTACCGGGACCTTTGAACGGCGCAGGTATTTGGGTGTCTGTTCTACCACTATAGAAGGAAATCCTGCTTCGGTCAGTTTCTTGCGGGCTTTTTCAATTACAAATATCGAAACGATCTGTGCGCCCTGCCTCATGGCTGCTTCGGATTCTTCCTGTTTTTTCTGCAGCTTCTTTCCGGCTATGGTAAGGGCGATAAATCCGCCTATCAGCACTACCGTAATGATGATCAGTGCTATCCAGCCGCCGCCGATACCTTTTTTCTCCCCGGCTTCGGCAGCCAGAAATAATAATGAATTGAGTAACATCTTTATCTCTCCTGTTTCTTATTGGTGGTCTTTTGTTTACTATTTAGTCAGTTCCTTGTCTTCCTTCAGCATACGGCGTATTTCATCCATGACCTTCGGAACCAGTGCCTTCTTATCTTCTTTGGTCATATTTTCCGTATATATCGGCTGTCCGTAGTGTATAACCACCTTCGCTTTATGTACCCAGGGTCTATGCTTTTCATAGACTGCATCCGTATTGGAAATAGCTACGGGAACTACGGGACACCCGCTCTTTTCGGCGATCTTAAAGCTTCCCTCCTTAAACGGAAGCAGCTCATCCATCTGATTACGGGTTCCCTCCGGCATAATGAAAACGGAAACTCCGTTGTTCACCTTCTCGATGGCTTCCAGAATGATCTGCAGGGACTGTCTTAAGTTTTCCCGGTCAATGAACAGACAGTTGAGATTGGTCATCCACCAGCTTAAGAAGGGTACCTTCTTTATCTCTTTCTTGGCAACAAATCCGGTGATACCGGGTACCGAAATGTATCCTAACGGTACATCGACATAGCTGCGGTGATTGGAAGTAAACAGACATGCCCTGTCTTTGGGTATGTTTTCAACACCTTTGACCGTAACCTTCGCGCCTGCTGCCCACAGAACCATCCTGAACCCGACTTTTATGAACTTCTGCGAAACATAGGCACAGGCCTTTGGATTGAACCGTCCGATAAGCTTCAGTACCAGAAATGCAGGAAAAGTCACAATAAAGAAAATCAGAAGCATGAACAGTACTAATATTGTACGCATTTTTACTCCTATCCGATAATGCGCTTGAGCATCTCTGTATAAGCGTCTTCTACATTGCCCAGATCCCTGCGGAAGCGGTCCTTGTCAAGCTTTTCATGGGAATCGCTGTCCCAGAAACGGCATGTATCGGGCGATATCTCGTCCGCGAGTACGATGGTTCCGTCCCTGAGCCTTCCGAATTCCAGCTTGAAATCAACCAGATCTACCTTACG
The DNA here is from genome assembly GCA_024698555.1 of Lachnospiraceae bacterium. Taxonomy (GTDB): domain Bacteria; phylum Bacillota; class Clostridia; order Lachnospirales; family Lachnospiraceae; genus RUG11977. Next base: position 10,527 of record JAILRI010000100.1, on the reverse strand, counting down.
TGCCTTGAAGAAAGCCTTCATCACTTCATTTGTCTTAAACGCAAGCTTCTTAATGGTCTCGATCTCTTCAGCCGTAGCCAGTTTCAAAGCCAGCGCGTGATAAGCATTGATGAGAGGATCGCCCAGATCGTCATTCTTATAGGAAAACTCAATGGTAGGCTCGTCAAATACTATGCCTTCTTCCACTCCGTAACGCTTCGCAAACGAACCGGCGCTGATATTTCTGATGATGACCTCTAACGGCACGATCTGAACCTTTTTAACCAGAGTCTCGCGGTCTGACAGTTCCTTTACAAAATGCGTGGGAACGCCTTCCTTCTCGAGGATCTGCATCATATGGTTCGTTACGCGGTTATTGATCGCTCCCTTACCTGTGATGGTACCCTTCTTGAGTCCGTTGAACGCTGTCGCGTCATCCTTGTAATAAACCAGCAGCACTTCCGGATCATCAGTTGCAAAAACCTGCTTTGCCTTACCTTCGTACAGCATTTCTTTCTTTTCCATATCATTATTCGGGAAATTTTATATTTCCCCTCCTCCCCGGTTAAATAATTAACGATATTACGCCGCTATTCTATCAGAATTTTACCTTCCAGTCAAGTTACTAAAAAGTTATTGATCCTATAGTTTTTCCGTTATTTTTAGGGCTTTATTGTCCGATAATAATATAATAATTATGTTAAATATTCAAAAACGATATGAAAAATCAATATTTTTTCTTGCTTTTTTGAAAATATAGTGGTATTATTTACCTGTACACACAGAAATAAAAATCGTATTTTTTATGTGATATTAATTTTAAATAAACTCACGAAACCAAATTTATATTAATTAATTCACAAATCATAAATTTTTTAAAGGCAGGGTAATGCTTATGAAAAACAAAAAAAAGATAGGAATGGTCTTGATCCTGAATCTGCTTGGAGTGGTTCCCATGTTCATTGCGGCGGTCATCCTCAATCTGAGGGCGGATTCCATTATCAACAATATGGTGTATGCCGAGATCGAATCCACTCTGCATACCGCGGTCGAGATCGCCGAGCACAGGTTCACCGAGATGGCCGAGGGACAGTGGGATTATGTTGATGACAAGCTGATCCTCGCGGGTCAGTTCGAGATCGATCCTGAGGATGAATTCTTCTTCTCTGCGCTCGATGAGGACATATATCTAACGCTGTTCTGGGGCGATACGCGTTACGGAACATCCATCAGGGATGCCTCCGGTAATCTTGTTATCGGAACCAAGGCTTCGGATGCCGTCATTGCGGATGTCTTAAAGGGCGGCAAGAACAAATTCATCAAGTCGGTCCAGATAGTCGGTCAGGATTTTTCGGGTTATTATATTCCGATCAAAGACAAGAGCGGTACCATCATAGGTATGATGTTTGCGGGAACGCCTACCGCCGATGTTCAGAAACAGATGTCAGTCAATAAGCTGCGCCTGCTGCTGATAGTGGCCATCTGTCTTGTTGTTTTCGGTGCCGGCGCCATTTTCATCGCGGTACTTATAAACCGCAAGATAAAAGCTATAGCAGACCGGATAGGGGAGATTTCCGAAGGTGATTTCGCCACCCCGATTATCAACGATAATAATGTGAAGGAGTTTTACGATATTTCCGAAGGTCTTGAGAATATGCGGCGCAAAGTCAGCGATGCTGTCAAGGTCATCATGGAACAGTCACAGGCTGTTGAAAAAGGTTCTTCCGAGACAGAACAGCATATCGCAGATTCCCAGCAGATGATCCAGAGTATAAATACCGCTGTAGCCGAGCTTGCGGAACGCACCTCCTCCATGGCTGAGGACGTTGCCAACGCCTCAGAGCTTACCGAAAGCATCGGGGCTTCCATTGATAATGTTCTTGCCTGTGCCAATGACAATATCGACATTACCGACAAAGTTTACCAGAACTCTCTCGGTGTTTCGTCCCAGGTTGAGGACTTAAAGGCTCAGGATAAAAAGAATGACGCTATGGCCGGTGAGGTTCAGGCTTCTGTCAACGAAACTGCCGATGTGGTCGCTGAGATCACGCAGGCCGCCGAAACGATCATCGGTATCGCAAGTAAGACCAATCTGCTGGCCCTCAATGCTTCTATCGAGGCAGCCAGAGCCGGGGACGCAGGACGCGGTTTTGCTGTCGTTGCCGAAAATATCAAGGATCTTGCCGAAGAATCCGACAAATCCGCAAAATCTATCACAGAGATGCTGTCCCGCATTTCCAGCCTGTCTGAACGCAATAAACACCTGACACAGGTCATCAAGGAAGCGACCGGCAACGAGGCGGCACAATTCGACAAGATGAGCGATGCCTTTAAGGATATGGAGGAACAGCTCAAAAGCAGTGAGGACGGCAGCAAGCGTATTGAAAGCATGGTTGAGTCTGTCAACTCCGACAAAAATGAGATCGTCTCAGCTATTGAAAGGCTCTCGGAAATGTCCGATGAGAACGCGTCCGCGGCAGAAGAGACCAGTTCTTCGCTTGACCAGCTGAACGGTAACATGATCAATGTGGTCAGCCAGGCTAAGGATCTTAAAAATGTGGCCGACATACTTCAGGACAGCGTGAAGTTCTTCCGCGTCTGATATTTTGAGAAACACTGATTAAATGTTAAAATGGCTCATCTCATATCAGCATGCAGATGCTTTATGAGATGAGCCGCTTTTTTAATGCGGTGTATTCAGTTCTTTTTCCGTTTCTTTTGTTTGTTATTGTGATATTTTTTCTTTGAGGTATTCTTCTCTTTAGTAACGAAACCGGTTATCCTCATTTACCTCTGTTTCTTTGCTTTCGCTGTCATTTATCTCTTCACCGGCCGGTTCTGAAACAGTTTCATAAGGATCAGAGTCCTCCTGTGTATGATCCTCATGCTCTACAGCCTGATAATCCGCGGCCGCAGTCTGTCTGGGAGCATAGGCCTGTGCGGAGGACAGCGGCACAGATCCCGCAACCTGTGTAAAATCTATGCGGAAATCATCGGTTATATGCACTCTTATAGTATCATTAAAAGTGTATTCCCTTGTATAGAATTCTTCAAAATCATAGCAGCGTACAGTCTGCTTATCGATATCCACGATCCAGTACTCCCTGACGCCGGCCTGCTCATATTCAAAGCATTTGCGAACATAATCAAGCCTCTGTGAACTGGAGGATACCACTTCTATCACCCAGTCGGGCGCGCCGTGACAGCCCCTTTCATCAAGCTTTTCCGGATCACAGACCACAGTCAGGTCCGGCTCCACGCAGTTATATTCATCGTCAAAAGGATATACCGAGAAGGGAGCGAAATAAACCTCCGCATTGCCGCCTTCCCTGTCGATATAATCGCTGATGATCCTGAACAGCTTTCCTGATATCCTTTGATGGTCACGGTTCGGGGTCTCCATCATGAACATTTCCCCATCGATCAGTTCAACTCTTTTGGCTTCCGCCAGTTCATTGATATCCTGAACCGTATATTTCCTTTTTTCTCTGTTTCTCATTTTACTGCTCCTCCTTTGTGTTGAATTATCTGACCTGATTTCTTTAATTATTTTCATCTCCGGTTTCGTCCTCATCCTCCTCCACCGGGTATATCAGATGCTCTTCTTCATCGCGGTCTTCTTCATCTTCAAAACCCGCGGTTTCACCGGAATTTCCGGCGTTTTCTTCCGCGTCATCCTCTGTCTCGCGGATACGGGCGATATTGCCGACCTTGACATCCTTATTCGGGTCAAGTGATATCAGCTTAACCCCTGTAGCCACACGCCCGCAAACTCTGACATCGGAAACAGCGAAACGTATCACCGTACCTTCTGTGGTAATGATCATAAGCTCGGCATCCTTATCGATGATCTTCGCGCCTATCTGGTTGCCGCTCTTTTCGTTTATCTTATAACAGGTAATACCCTTGCCTCCTCTGTGATGCGAGGGGAATTCGGATACGGGAGTAAGTTTGCCGTAACCAAGCTCGGAAACAGCCAGCACGTATTCTCCCTGGTTGGAAAGCTGCATGGAAACCACTTCATCGCCCTTTGCCAGTCTGATACCTATAACTCCGATAGACTGTCTTCCGGTTACTCTGACTTCCATTTCATTGAATCTGGTGCAGATGCCTCTCTTTGTAAATAAGAGCACATCCTGTTTTTCATCTGTGCATTTGACGCCTATCAGTTCGTCATCCTCACGCAGAGTGATCGCATTTAAGCCGACTTTGCGGATATTGGCATATTCCGAAAGTCTCGTGGTCTTGATGAATCCGTTCTTCGTAGCCATAAGCAGGTAGCTGTCCGGATCAAAACCTCTGACTGTGATGGTTGCCGTAATATGCTCATCTCCGGTCATCTGCAGGAGATTTACTATGGCGGTTCCTCTGGCAGTACGTGAAGATTCCGGTATTTCATAAGCTTTAAGCTTATATACCCTGCCTTTATTCGTAAAGAACAGCACGTAATGCTTGTTCGTGGTCATGAACAGTTCTTCGATCAGATCCTCATCGATTGTCTGCATGCCCTTGATACCCTTGCCGCCGCGGTGCTGCGCCTTGAAATTGTCCGGAGTCATGCGCTTGATGTAACCGAGTCTGGTCATGGCAATGACAGTATCGTCATCAGAGATCATATCCTCATCTGTCAGATCATCATCAAAACCAAAGCTGGTCTTGCGCTCGTCACGATATTTATCTCCTATCGCGTCGATCTCGTCCCTGACCACTCCGAGCAATATCTTCTCGTCGCCCAATATCGATCTGTAATATTCTATATCCTTCATCAACTGGGCATATTCCGCCTCTAATTTCTCTCTTTCCAAACCGGTAAGCTGTCTGAGCCTCATATCCACGATGGCCTGCGCCTGAACATCGTCAAACGAAAACCTCGACATGATCTCATCCTTTGCGTCCTGGGTGGATTTGGAAGCCCTGATGATCTTAATGATCTCGTCGATAACATCTATCGCCCTTATCAGACCTTCCTTGATGTGTGCTTCCTTTTCGGCTTTCGCAAGATCAAACCGGGTCCTTCTGGCTACCACGTCTTCCTGATGTCTGATATAATATTTTAAAATATCCGATAAATTCAGGACTTTCGGCTCATTGTTTACCAGCGCGAGCATATTGACACCAAAGGTATCCTGCAGCTGCGTGTGCTTGTAAAGCTGGTTAAGGATGACCTGCGGATTGACATCACGCCGCAGTTCTATGCAGACGCGCATACCCTGACGGTCGGATTCATCCCTGAGTTCAGTGATGCCGTCTATTTTCTTATCTTTAACCAGCTCCGCAATCTTCTCGATAAGTCTTGCCTTGTTGACCAGATAAGGAAGCTCGGTCACCACGATACGGTTCTTGCCGTTGGCCATAGGCTCCACGTCCGTTACCGCCCTTACCTTTATCTTGCCGCGTCCGGTGCGGTATGCTTCCTCTATGCCGCGTCTTCCCATGATCATGGCTCCGGTAGGGAAATCAGGTCCCTTTATGATCGTCATGATCTCCTCGATATCGGTCTCACGGTCTTCATTGATCCTGTTGTTGATGATACGTGTGACCGCGTCAAGTACTTCTCCGATATTATGAGGCGGTATATTGGTAGCCATGCCTACGGCAATACCGGTCGTTCCGTTGATCAGGAGATTCGGTACGCGCGCGGGCAGGATAGTGGGCTCCTTCTCCGACTCATCAAAATTTGGAATGAAGTCCACGGTATCCTTGTTGATATCCGCAAGCATTTCCATAGCTATCTTTGACAGCCTGGCTTCGGTATAACGCATGGCAGCCGCGGGATCCCCGTCTACAGATCCGAAATTGCCGTGTCCGTCGATCAATGGATAATGAGTAGACCATTCCTGGGCCAGATTGACCAAAGCCCCATAGATAGAGCTGTCTCCGTGAGGATGATACTTACCCATGGTATCACCGACGATACGAGCGCACTTACGATGCGGCTTGTCAGGAGTATTTGACAGCTCGATCATGGCATAAAGTATACGCCTCTGAACCGGCTTTAAGCCATCTCTTACATCCGGCAGCGCACGTGACGCAATGACCGACATGGCGTAATCTATATACGATGTTTCCATCGTTTCCTTAAGATCAGCCGGACTGACCTTATCGTAGTATTCTTCCATACTTGTATCCTTTTATTATGCTATATCTATATTCTTCGCGTATTTAGCGTTCAATTCGATAAACTCACGCCTGGGTTCAACATTGTCGCCCATCAGCACATTGAAGGTGACATCCAGTTCCGCTTTATTGTCTTCATCCATGCTGACTTTCTTTAAAGTCCTGGTCTGCGGATCCATGGTAGTCTCCCAGAGCTGCTCGGCATCCATTTCACCCAGACCTTTGTAGCGCTGGACCTTATTATTATTGTCGCGTCCGATCTGTACCATGATATCGTTTAACTGTTCATCGTTATACGCATACCATACACCTTTGTTTTTCTCCACTTTGTAAAGCGGAGGCTGGGCAAGGTACACATGACCCTGTTTTATCAGCTCAGGCATGAAACGATACAAGAAGGTCAGCATCAAGGTGGCAATATGGGCACCGTCCACATCGGCATCCGTCATGATGATGATCTTATCGTAACGAAGCTTGGAAATGTCGAAATCATCGGAAATTCCGGTACCAAAAGCTGTGATCATAGCACGGATCTCAGCATTTCCCAGTATCTTGTCAAGTCTTGATTTTTCTACATTGAGGATCTTGCCACGCAGGGGAAGGATCGCCTGAGTGGAACGATGACGGGCAGTCTTGGCTGAACCGCCGGCGGAATCTCCCTCGACGATAAAGATCTCACAGTTCTTAGGATCCTTATCCGAGCAATCTGCCAGTTTTCCGGGCAGACTCATGCCCTCAAGAGGATTTTTGCGCCTGGTCAGATCCCTTGCTTTTCTTGCTGCCTCTCTTGCTCTCTGAGCAAGAACTGCCTTTTCTACAATTGTCTTACCGATATTCGGATTCATCTCCAAAAATATCATCAACTGTTCGGAAACTATGGAATCTACGGCACCTCTGGCTTCGCTGTTTCCGAGTTTCTGTTTGGTCTGGCCTTCAAACTGGGGCTCAGGAAGCTTGATACTTACGATAGCTGAAAGACCCTCCGTAATATCCTCTCTGGACAGATTTTCCTCGTTATCCTTGAGAAGCTTCATGTTTCTGGCATATTCGTTAAAGGTCTTGGTAAGCGCGTTTCTGAAGCCTGTAAAATGTGTTCCGCCCTCCGGAGTGGTGATATTATTGACAAAACTGTAGCAGCTCTCATTATATCCGTCGTTATGCTGCATGGCGACTTCCACATATACATCGCCCTTTGTACCCTCACAGTAGATGATCTCCGGATATACCGGAACCTGGCTGCGGTTTAAGTAATGCACATATTCCTTGATGCCGCCTTCATAATGAAACTCCTTGGTCTGCTCCTGACCTTCTCTTTTATCATTAAGAATGATCTTCAGACCTTTTGTTAAAAAGGCGATTTCCCGTAGTCTCTGTTTAAGTATTCCGTAATCAAAAACAGTTTCTTCGAAAATAGTCTTATCGGGAAGGAAAGTAACCGTAGTTCCGCGTCTGTCGGAAGTACCGATCTCTTTAAGATGATCTTTTACTTTACCTCTTTCGTAACGCTGGAAATACTTTTTTCCGTCTACCTCGACAGTAACCTCCAGCCATTCTGATAGAGCATTTACCACACTCGCTCCTACACCGTGAAGGCCGCCGGATACCTTGTATCCTCCGCCTCCGAATTTACCGCCGGCATGCAGTATGGTAAATACAACCTCTACTGAAGAGACACCCTTCTTTTTGTTGATATCAACGGGAATTCCGCGTCCGTCGTCAATTACGGTTATCGAATTGTCCGGGTTTATCGACACATCTATAGTGGTACAATACCCGGCAAGTGCCTCATCTACCGCATTATCGACGATCTCATAAACGAGATGATGCAGGCCTCTGGCCGAGGTCGATCCGATATACATACCCGGACGCTTTCTTACCGCTTCCAGACCTTCGAGTATCTGTATCTGATCCGCCCCGTACTCACCTGTTGCCTCAAGGCTGTTATTTACGTCATTTTCCATAACATTCTCCATAATCAATAATTATCCAGTTCTTTTATATGCCCGTCGTCTACTTTAAAAACCTTATCACATTTTATGCGTTCTCTGATGAACTCTTCCAGACCGGTACACGTTATGATAGTCTGAATACCGCTGATGCTGGAAAGCAGCTGAGTCTGTCTGTTTCTGTCCAGTTCGGACAGCACATCATCAAGCAGAAGCACGGGATCATCTCTTACGCTCTTTTTGACCAGTTCTATTTCGGCAAGCTTTAAAGTAAGCGCTACAGTCCTCTGCTGTCCCTGTGAGCCGAAAACTCTGGCATTATCGCCGTTTATTATGCATTCCATGTCATCACGGTGAGGACCTACATTACTCATTTTTGACAAAATATCCCTGTCCCTGCTGGCCGCTATATTCAAATGGATGCTGTCTGCAGCAGTATTCGGAATATATCGGATATTCAGTTCTTCTTCGCCGTCCGTAAGGTTTTTATGTATGGGAGCCGCTATATCATTTAATCTTCGGATGAACTCATCCCTTTTTTCTATTATGACCTTACCGTAATCCGCCACCTGTTTGTCCCAGATATCAAGAGTTCCCTTCAGGCTTTCGTTGGCAAATATCTGTTTCAGCAGATTATTGCGCTGCAGAAGTGCCCTGTTGTATGAAGAAAGAGAAAACATATACTCACGGTCAAGCTGGCACAGCTCCATATCTATGAAATTGCGTCTTTCAGCAGGTCCATCCTTTATGATTGAAAGATCATCCGGTGAAAATGATATGATATTCATCATACCGTATATTTCAGTATTTTTCGTTGCGGGTACACCATCGATGGCAATAGTCTTTTTCTTGCCCCTGATCAAATGCATATCAAGCTTTCTGTCCAGGCCCTGCTTATAAAAAAACATTTTCAGATGGGCTTCATCCTCGCCGAAACGGATCATATCCTTATCATGGCTGCGCTTTTGCGAACGGGTCGTACAGCACAGGTATATAGCCTCAAGGATATTTGTTTTTCCCTGAGCATTGTCTCCAAAGAAAATATTGACGCCTTCAGACAGTTCAAGATCCAGATCCATGTAATTTCTGAAATCCATTAATTCCAGCTTTTTAATGATCATTTATCATTTCCCGTTATTATGAATTCTTCATTCCTGTATGATATAATGTCTTTGTTTCTGCACTTTCTGCCCCTGCGGGTATCTGTCTCACCATTGACTTTAACTTTGCCGCTTTCTATCTCATATTTTGCTTCTACTCCTGTAGAAACAACCCCGGCAAGCTTCAATGCCTGACCCAGCTTTATAAATTCATCTCTTATGATTATCTGTTTCATATATTCTCTTTCTGTTCTTGCTTTTAAAAAAGATTTATACGCTTACGTTGCTGATATTTACCGGAAGAATCAGATAAATGTAGCTTTCGTCCTTATCCTTTATGAAACAGGGAGCTTTCGGATTGATCAGGTACATGTCGATCTCTTCATCATCTATATTACGGAGCACATCCATTATGAACTTCGGATTAAAACCTATAAGGATATCCTTTCCGTCTTTTTTTATACCGATGCTTTCCTCAAATTTACCTATCTGGGTATTCATCTTAAGCTGCATATTATTATCATCTATGCCGATAATAATGGGTTTTTTGTCATTTTCCTTAACCAGCGGCATAGCTCTGTCAATACTTGAGAAGAGAGCCTGTTTATTGATCGAAAGATGAGTTTCAAAATCAGATGACAGCATCTGGTCAACTTTGTAATATTCTCCCTCTATGATCCTGGAAAGAATAACTGTATTGCTGAGCTCGAACATAATATTTTTGTCACTTACGTAAATATTAACGCTGTTGGCGTTTTCTCCCGAAAGGATCTTTATGATCTCCGAAAGGGCTTTACCCGGAACTATAACCTTGCAGTTGCCGTAATCATTGTTAAGTTCTACCTTTCTGATAGCGATCCTGTGACCGTCGAGAGCCACTACCCTCAGAATGTTGCCTGTCAGTTCAAATAATTCGCCGGTCATGATGATATTTGACTCATTATCTGAAATCGAAAATACTGTCTGCCTTACTATATCACGCAGGGTCATCTCAGTGAGGGTTATCCTCTTTTCCTTTTCAACATAGGGAAGAGCCGGGAATTCATCGCCCTCTTTTGCGGGAATGTTGAAAATGCCTTTTTCACATGTGATACGGACATTCAGAGAGGAATCTGTCTCTATGGTAACATCGCTGTCCGCGAGTTTTCTGACTATATCGGAAAAAATCTTGGCATTGATGGCAACACTGCCCTCTTCGATAATATCACCTTCTACGACCGTTTCTATGGCCAGCTCCATATCATTGCCTTCCAGTAAGATCTTATCGTCTTCGGCTTTTATCAGTACACATTCCAGCATTGTAACTGTAGATTTGGCAGGTATTGCCTTTGATACAATGTTTATTCCCGAAAGCATATCAGACTTTTGACAAACAATTTTCATTG
>JAILRI010000094.1 GCA_024698555.1 Lachnospiraceae bacterium | reverse complement strand
CCTTTTACCGTCACTGTAAGTAAGACCGGCGGTCTGATAACGGAAATATCCCAGAGATGTGTTCAACTCATCATCCCATTTGTACTCATAGCCGTATAAAAGCTTGACCTCGATATTTTCCGGATTATTTACATCAGGCTCATTGCTTGTGGGCTCCGGCTCGGCAGGCTTCTTGGTAGGTTTAAGCTCAGATGCTTTTTTATCCTCATCGGCTTTAGTCTCAGAAGTCTGTGACGCTGTTTCAGGCTCTTTAGTCGGCGATGCGGGTTCATTGGCGGTATTTGAACCGTTATCCACTGAAACGATCTTGTCCTTGTCTATTTCAGGGGTAGGTTTATTGCCGTTATCCTTTGCCTTGGTGCATGCGGCCAGCAAGACCGTCATGACCAGAATCAGCATAAGTGCTGTCACAATATATCCTTTTTTGTTTCTTTTTGCTTTAGCGTTCAATTTCTCATCCTCCATTAAAAATTGCTTCCGTTCCAGCCCCAGTTCATGGTGGAATCGTACTTGACATATACCCTGTCCGCCGGGATCCCCAGCACATCGCCGTAAAGCTTTGTCAATGCCTGTGTCATCTTCGCGTATCCGGCGGGGTCGTCCTTCCCGTAAACGCTCACTGCCACATAGGCTGAAGGCGCGCTGTTATCTCCCTTAAAGTACATATCCTGCCCATCGGCTAAGTTCACCATAAGCCAGCTCTCGCTTTTTCCGGGAATGCAGGCAATGGCCTGCCCTAAACCTTCCTTCAGCTTCTTTTTCTGTTCCTCATTAACCGATACACTAACTTTTGAATCAATATACGGCATAAGATAACCTCCTTAAATATGCAATTATACAGCTTAGTAACTGCCTCAACCTGATATTTTACAACAACTGCTCATGAAAATCAACCTTCATAAAAACAGCAATACCATTGATCCGATGACTGAACGAGCATGCATTTGATCAATGGTATTTAAGCTATCCAAGTTTTAATATGCAAGTTTAAGCGTTATCTTTCTCCCTCAAGGCCACGCGCCTGATCTTGCCGCTGATGGTCTTGGGCATCTCATCGATAAATTCGACGATCCTGGGATATTTATAAGGCGCGGTGTGCTCCTTGACGTATGTCTGGATCTCTTTCTTAAGCTCATCGGTGCCTGCAGTGCCCTTGGTAAGCACTATGGTAGCCTTGACCACCTGGCCTCTGACCGGATCGGGAGCGCCGGTAACAGCGCATTCCAGCACATAAGGCAGCTCCATGATCACGCTTTCGATCTCGAAGGGTCCGATACGGTAGCCGCTGGACTTGATCAGATCGTCGGTTCTGCCGACATACCAGAAATAGCCGTCCTCGTCCCTCCATGCGGTATCGCCCGTGTGGAAATAACCGTCATGCCAGCTCTCCAAAGTCTTCTCGTCATCGCGGTAATAGCCTCTGTACAGACCGCAGGGAACCCTTTCCTCTGTCCTGATGACTATCTCTCCCACCTCACCGACTGAAGCGGATGTCCCGTCAGGAAGCAGTATATCCACATCATACTGGGGAGTAGGCTTGCCCATGGAGCCGGGTTTCACATCCATGCCTACCAGATTGGCTATACAAAGAGTAGTCTCGGTCTGTCCGAAGCCCTCCTTGAGCTTGATGCCGGTAGCCTCCAGGAACTTGTTGTAAACCTCTTCATTCAGGGCCTCTCCGGCTACCGTAGCATATTCTATCGAGCTGAGATCATATTTTGACAGCTCTTCTCTGATAAGGAATCTGAAAATGGTGGGCGGAGCGCAGAACGTGGTGATATGGTATTTCGCAAACATCGGAAGCAGATCTGCCGCATTGAAACGTTTGAAATCATATACAAATACAGCCGCCTCATTCATCCATGCGCCGTAAAGCTTGCCCCACAGAGCCTTTCCCCAACCGGTATCCGAAACAGTCAGATGCACACCGTCCGGATTGACCTTATGCCAGTACTTGGCGGTCACAAAATGCCCCAGCGCGTACTTATAGCTGTGTGTCGCGATCTTCGGATATCCAGTGGTCCCCGAAGTAAAGAACATGAGCATGATATCATCGCCTGAAGCCGCCGCAGCGCCCTCAGGT
>JAILRI010000092.1 GCA_024698555.1 Lachnospiraceae bacterium | reverse complement strand
GGGCTACGGCGAGGCTTTCAGGCGTGTGCTATCGCTAAAGCCGTCAAGCATTCGGTCCAGTTATTTAAGAATCGATGTACTAGTAGGAGGGGGAATCCGCCTTCTGCCCGAATAGACTTAATTCTTCTGAGACGGGGCAGGATCCTGAGGATTGGTCTGCGCCTGAGCCGTATTTTGATCCTGAGCGGAATTCTGCGCCTGAGCCGCGGCTTCCTGACGTTTCCTGTACTCTTCCTGCTGTTTCAGGAGCTTTTTCTGTTTCTTCTCATACTGCTTGATACTGCCCTTTTTAAAGGCTCTGACGATGGCGCAGATGATGACTACTGCCAGCGCGAGTACCAGCAGCCAGATAACGATGTAGGGAAGATTGACAACGAACCATACCAGGAAGTCCTGGAAGCCGTCGGCTATGTCACGCCAGGTTTCCTTCCAGCCGGAAGAAATGCGTTCGCCCATGGTCTCGGGGATGGGTTCGCTGATGCGTTTTACCTCGTTAAGAGTGAGATTGACAGTGCTGTAGGATACGAGGTTATCGTAATTGCGGAGCATGCTGGCCTTTGATTCGAGCTCGTAGGTAACGTTGCTGATGCGATCCTCAAGGGCTATGATCTCTTCGATGGAGGAAGCGTCCTCAAGGAGTGCCAGAAGTCTCTCCTGCTGGATCTCGAGCGCCTTGGCGCGGCTTTCCACATCCAGGTAGCTCAAGGTTATGTCCTGGGTGTTCTCGGACTGTGATGTGATACTTCCGATATTGCCTGCCTCGGATACAAAGCCGTCTACCAGATTGTTGGGAATACGGATGGTGTAGCTGGCGGAACGGGAATTGTAATTGTTGTAGTAAATGGTGTAATAATCATTGTTACGGATATTGGAGGCTTCGATATAACCGTGGTACTGTGAAACAAAGCTGTCGACCATGTTACAGCTCTTCTCAAACTCCAGAGTTTCCAGAATGAGCGAAAAATTCTTGATGAGCTTGCGGTTCGAGTCGGAGCTTCCGTTGTCGTAATCGGTGGTCTGAGAGCCTTTGCCGGAAGAAGTAGCAGTATCATAATTCATACTGTAGTCATCGTCGTAGTAGCCAAAGCCTTCGTCGTAGGCTTCAGGGGCCGGGGCATCGCCCTTCATCGCGTAACTGCTGTTGTTAATGGATGATTTTTCAGCTTTGTAACTGCCGCCGCAGCCGGTAAACAGCATGCTGACAAGCAAGAGGACCGCAATAACCGCTGCCGCGTTCCTGTTTCTCTTTTTCAGATCCATTTTCATAAAACAAGTCCTCCCTTTAAAGTATTCGGATGATGTTTTTATCCGTTTTCGATCATTAGACGACGTAAAACAAAACAGGTTCCAGAGTTTATATTTTGACAATAGTATAGCATTTTAAGGCGGTTATGTAAAGTGAAAAAGAATCTTTACAAATGCGGGCATTTCTAGTATTATTGATAAGGTGTGGTCTTTGGGGCAACGGTTATGGGACGATGCCGAAAGCCGCGCCGGTATAGCTGCAACAATAAGGAATTTTTAAGGAAGAGGAAGTAAAGATGAACATCAATGAACAGCTGGCACAGGAACTCAAGATCAAGGTTTCACAGGTGGAGGCTACCGTGAAGCTGATAGACGAGGGCAATACCATTCCGTTTATTGCCAGATACCGTAAGGAAGTAACGGGAGCGCTGAACGACGAGGTGCTCCGAAACCTTTATGAGAGGCTGAATTACCTGAGAAATCTGGAAGACCGCAAGAATGCTGTTTTGGCCAGTATAGAGGAGCAGGGCAAGCTTACCGATGAGCTTAAGGAGCAGATCATGGCTGCTACGACTCTGGTAGTGGTAGAGGATCTGTACCGTCCTTATAAGCAGAAGAAACGCACCAGGGCTACGATTGCTAAGGAAAAGGGACTGGAGCCGCTGGCTGATATCATACAGGGCCAGGAAGCGGACAGACCCATTGCCGACATTGCCGCGGACTATGTCAGCGAGGAGAAACAGGTGGCGGATACCAAGGAGGCTGTTGCCGGAGCATGCGATATCATTGCGGAACGCATTTCCGACGAGGCAGATTATCGTATACATATCAGGAAGCTGACCACCGATGAGGGCATCGTTACCAGTGAAGCCAAGGATGAGAAGGCACAGAGCGTCTATGAGATGTACTACAAGTTCTCGGAGAAGGTCAGCACTATCCTGGGTCACAGGGTGCTGGCGCTCAACAGAGGCGAGGATGAGAAATTCCTTACCGTAAGGATCGAGGCTCCCGTGGATCAGATCATCGATTATCTGGAGAAGATGATCATCCGCAAGGACAACGAATATACGAACCAGCTGTTAAAGGATACTATCAAAGACAGCTATGACAGGCTGATCGCGCCGTCCATCGAGCGCGAGATACGTTCGGATCTGACCGAGAAGGCCGAGGACGGAGCCATCAAGGTATTTGGAAAGAACCTGACTCAGCTGCTCATGGCACCTCCGATAGCAGGGCACTTTGTACTGGGCTGGGATCCGGCGTTCAGGACCGGATGCAAGCTGGCGGTGGTCGATCCTACCGGAAAGGTGCTGGATACGGTAGTCATTTACCCTACCGCGCCTCAGAACAAGGTAGAGGAAGCCAAGAAGACACTGAAGAAGCTTATAGACAAATATCATATCACACTGATCTCTGTAGGCAACGGAACCGCGTCACGTGAGTCGGAACAGGTGATAGTCGAGCTCTTAAAGGAACTGAACAGACCTGAGCTTTCATACGTGATAGTAAATGAGGCTGGAGCTTCAGTTTATTCGGCGAGCAAGCTCGCAACCGAGGAATTCCCTGAGTTTGATGTAGGACAAAGAAGCGCTGCTTCCATAGCCAGACGTATCCAGGATCCGCTGGCCGAGCTGGTAAAGATCGATCCCAAGTCCATCGGAGTCGGGCAGTACCAGCATGATATGAACCAGAAGAAGCTGGGGGAAGCGCTCGAAGGCGTGGTAGAGGACTGTGTTAACAGAGTCGGCGTAGACTTAAATACTGCTTCGGCTCCGCTCCTTGAGTATGTTTCCGGAGTATCAAAGCCCATTGCAAAGAATATAGTCGCGTACCGTGAGGCCAACGGCAAGTTCGTATCACGCGCGGATCTGCTCAAGGTTCCGAAGCTCGGACCCAAGGCTTTCGAGCAGTGCGCCGGTTTCTTGAGGATCACGGGCGGAACCAATCCTCTCGACGCGACGAGTGTGCATCCCGAATCCTATAATGCCGCGACACAGCTGCTGGATAAGCTGGGCTTTACTCCGGCGGATATCGTAAAGGTACAGGCCGAGCAGGCGGAAGCGAACCGCAAGGCAGAGGCAGAGGAAAAAGCCAGAAAGGACGCTGCCGATAAGGCTGAGCGCGCAGGCGCGAAGCGCGGCGGCAACCGTGAGATACAGGTAAGAAATACGGGTTCAGCCATGGGCCAGCTCCTGGCCAAGGCACTGGGCGGGGCATCCGTAAAGGCAGAAAGCGCTGCGCCGGATAATAATGCAGGCAGGAGCGGTTCAAAGGATACGGCACCCGCAGGGACTAAGACAGGCCTTTCCCGTCTGGGCAGCATGGTTAAGGACAAGAAGAAGCTGGCAGAGGAGCTGGGTATCGGCGAGATGACCCTGACCGATATCATCAAGGAACTGGAGAAGCCCGGACGCGATCCCCGTTCGGATATGCCGGCGCCTATCCTTCGCAAGGATGTACTCGAGATGAAGGATCTGAAGGAAGGCATGATCCTTAAGGGAACCGTTAGAAATGTTATCGATTTCGGCGTGTTCGTCGACATCGGAGTGCATCAGGACGGTCTGGTACACGTTTCACAGATAACAAACAAAAAGTTTATCAAGCATCCCCTCGACGCGGTGAGCGTCGGTGATATAGTGGATGTAAAGGTGATCAGTGTGGATCTGCAGAAGAAGAGGATCGCGCTGACCATGATCTTATGATATTTAAGTTCGCGTTGCGTTATTGTATTTATGACCTTACTGTTAACGCTGTAGATGCTCAAAGAACCACCTATGCTTCTAAGACTGTAAATTGCGTTGTGACCGTAACCAAGACAGACGCCACGCCATAACGCCGGTATACGGTTTTGAAATGTTTCATGCTCAGGAAAAGGGCTGTCGCATTGGATGATTTTTCATCTGATGCGACGCCTTTTTTATGTTTCGAAGTATCAATAAACAATACATACCGACCCTCACGATGTTTTATTCAGCCTTCCCAGCCGTTTTCGTCATAGGGAACGAATATGTCCTCGTCATAGCCGGACCAGTAGGAACCGATCAGCTTTTTCCTTTGTTTTTGTCAAACAGGAAACTGATCTTGTCGAAGATTTTTTTAAAATCCACCTTGCACTTGCCATCCCAGATACGCACGGACACTGTATCATCAAATGTATACTCGTTGTACAGACCGGATTCTTCAAAGAAATAAACCCAGACTCTTTTCTCGTCCGGCAGAACTATCCAGTATTCGCGCACTCCCGCATTCCTGTACTTTTTCAGCTTACGCACCGTATCATGGTACCAGCTGGACCCGGAAAGAACCTCTATGACCAGGTCTGGGGCGCCCACAGTCCGGGGAAGCGTTATCTTATCTCTGTCACATACGACAAATACATCCGGCTCCACGACGGTTTTATCGTCACAGTCGAGCTGAACGTCGGAAGGGGCGATAAAAGGGATGCAGGGTCCGCCATTATTCTCTATGAAAGATTCGAATTCGCGGCATATCAGCATACTGATCCTTTGGTGTATGGCATTGGGTGAAGCCATATTATAGAATGCCCCATCGATAAGCTCCACCCGGATATCATCGGGGAGAGCCAGATAATCCTCCAGAGTATTATCGGTTCGCTCCCAGATCGAAAGTGTCTGCAAAGCGCCGCTTCCGTCAGTTTTATACTCTGCTGGAGCTTCAGCGGCACAGCTGTATCCGGAAGGAGTGAAAAAATCGGTCAGGATCTGCATGGTTGTGCGCCGCGGCTTAACCGTGGCCTTACTGAATATCTTCTGAAGGGTGCTTAATGGTATTCCGGTACATTTGGAAACATCGGAATAAGTAATACCTGTTTGCCTGATCCTGGTCAGCATCTCGTCTACAGTCATAATATACCTTCCCGCTTATGATTTATTCACGCCGGTTATTCAGAGCCATTCTTTGCCTCGACCGGGTTCCGAATAACTGTCTCATAAATATTATATGGCAACAATGGAAATGTGTCAAGTGAAAATTGCCAAAAACTTCCATAAAGTCTTCATGTATAAACATATTTATCTGAAATACGCTGTCGAAATTGCCATTCTTTCCACTTATAAAACTTTATGCTGATCCGGACGGCGCACTGTTGCAAACATGACAGCCGCCTGACAGCTTATCGCTCAAAAGAAAAAAACGGAAACCAGTGACTTTTTGGGGTTTATAAGTCATATCCGGATCAAGTGTGTAATGCAGCGAATGCTTTATCTCGGCGTTTTTGGAAATGACTCTATAAAAACTTGACAATAACGTTGTTTTAAAGTATAATTAATAGCGAGTTTGTGGATTGTGTATAATTTCAGGTGGAGGTTTTGCTTTTATGAAGATTCTGATCGCCGAAGATGATTTTGCCAGCAGAAAGTTTATGCTCCGTTTCCTGTCTCAGTACGGTGAGTGCGATATCACCGTAGATGGGCTGGAGGCTGTAGACGCGTTCCTTATGGCTCTGGATAACAACGAGGGATACGA
>JAILRI010000081.1 GCA_024698555.1 Lachnospiraceae bacterium | reverse complement strand
CTATCGGGATAAGCAGGCAAGCATTCGGTCCAGTTATTTAAGAATCGATGTACTAGGCTCTCCATTAATATTAAGCGTTTAAAATGCCGACCGTATGACCGCATTTGAGATTTCTTGAAATGTGGTCATAGGAAAGCTGCCTACCGTATGACCGCAAATGAGATTTTTTGAAATGTGGTCATAGCGGCAACAGTACGGAAAACGAGAAATAAAAAATATGTCAACTAAGGATTAAAAAATCTGCTTGACAAACATATTTAACCGTGGTAACATATGCAAGGTTGTTTAAGAGACAACCTGCCCGAAGACAGCAGGTATCCGCCGGGAAACGGGGCGGATGTAAGCGAGAGCGCCTGCCGAGGAAGCAGATGTTTGAGTATTCACCGCGTGAAAGCGCGAGGCTTATGACGATATTACAGCTTTCCTGTTCAGGCAGGGAAGCTTTTTTGCTTCCCCCAAAATCTAAAAAGGAGGAAACTTTTAATGGCAAAGGTTGAACTGAAAGCTCCCATTATCGACGAGATCAAGGGTAATGCTGACGGGGCTGCGTCAATCGTTGTTGTAAACTACTGCGGACTTACCGTTGAGCAGGACACCAGGCTTCGTAAGACCTTCAGGGAAGCAGGCATTGTATACAAGGTATACAAGAACACTTTCCTGAAGCGTGCTTTTGAAGGTACTGATTTTGCCCAGCTCGATAAGGTTCTGGACGGTCCTACCGCAGTTGCGTTCAGCAAGGATGATGCTACCGCGCCTTACAGGATCCTGGCGGACTTCATGAAGGACGCCCCCGCTCTTGTTTTCAAGGCCGGTGTCGTTGACGGCGAGTATTATGATGAGAACGGCTGCAAGGTTCTTGCTACCATTCCCTCAAAGGATGTGCTTATTTCGAAACTGCTTGGTTCTATCAAGTCCCCTCTTTCGAATCTGGCACGTGTGCTCTCTCAGATCGCAGAGAGGCAGGCTTAAAGCTTATAAAGGCTTATTTACCTGGCCGTTTGCGAGTGCTTGCGGCTGACAAACCGGTCAGAGCGAAGGTCGCATGATCGGGATTATAATTCAAGATATGGAGGATTTTAAAATGACTACACAGGAATTTATCGATGCCATCAAGGGCATGACTGTATTGGAACTGAACGAGCTGGTTAAGGCTTGTGAGGAAGAGTTTGGCGTTAGCGCAGCAGCAGGCGTTGTTGTAGCTGCAGCCGGCCCCGCAGCAGGTGCTGCTGAGGAAGAGAAGACCGAATTCAACATCGAGCTTACCGAAGTTGGTGCTGAGAAGGTTAAGGTTATCAAGGCCGTTCGCGAGATCACCGGTCTGGGCCTGAAGGAAGCTAAGGACGCTGTTGACGGCGCTCCCAAGATCATCAAGGAAGGCGCAAGCAAGGCAGAGGCTGATGAGGCTAAGGCTAAACTTGAGGAAGCCGGCGCAAAGGTTACTCTTAAGTAATTTATCACATTCGCTAATTATAAAAAAGGATCGTCTATGCGGCGATCCTTTTTGCGTGCGGGCTTTATGCACTCTTGTTCATTTCCAGCTGGGCATTTACCAGTCCGTAATATATACCCTTTTTCTCCATCAGCTCGTTATGTGTGCCGATCTCGGCTATATGATGTCCATCGATGACTACCAGCCTGTCAGCGTTACGAAGCGTTGAGAGTCTGTGCGCTATCGCAAAGGTGGTGCGCCCGTTGGTCAGCCGCTCGAGAGCCTTTTGTATCAGATATTCGCTCTCGGTGTCCAGGCTTGCGGTAGCTTCGTCCAGTATCAGCAGCTTCGGATCATTCAGAATGGCGCGTGCTATTGCTATGCGCTGCCGCTCGCCCCCGGAGAGATTGTAACCCTTTTCACCGACATAAGTGTTATAGCCATCCGGTGTTCGGCAGATAAAATCATGGGCATTGGCCATCTTGGCGGCAGTGATGATCTCTTCATAGGTTGCGTCGGGCTTGGCGAAACGCAGATTATTGAGTATCGTTCCGGAGAACAGGAAGGTTTCCTGAAGCACTACGCCTATCTGTGAATGATAATTTTCCAGTTCGATATCCTTTATGTTGATGCCGTCTATGAGCAGTTCGCCGTTATCGATCTCATACAGATGCATGATCAGATTGATCATGGTGGATTTGCCGGTGCCGGAAGCGCCCACCAGACCTATCATTTCGCCCGGTTTTACCTTCAGATCGATACCATCCAGAACCGGTTTATATGATTTATAACCGAAAGATGCCTGTTTAAATTCCACGCTTCCCTTGATCGCGTGGTGCAGAGCCTGCTTTGAATCGCTGATCTTCGGTGTCTGGTTCATGACATCGCTGATCCTTTCATGAGCAGTGACCATATTCATCAGGTGCCGGGGCAGGTTGGAAAGCCATCCCACATACTGGTAGAGCATGCTGGTGTAGCTGATGAACTGGATAAGTTCGCCGGCAGTCATGGATCCGTTAAGTACATTTCTGCCTCCGAAGAAGACAATAAAGTAAGTACCCATGCTCAGGATAAACTGGAGACCGGGGAAGAACAGTGCCCATACCGTTTCGTTGCTTTTCTGGGTTGCAGCAAATGAATCGGCTTTTTCATTGAATTTTATGCTCTCCGCGTCCTCCTGGCCGTAGGATTTGACAACTGCCATGCCGGAGATAACATCCTGCAGATTGGATCTGACGTTGTCATCCTTGACCCACTGCATGTGAAAACGGCGGTGTATGACCTTTCTGAAGCCTATGGAAAGGATGACGGTGACAGGTGTAAACGCGAAAGCCAGCAGCGCCAGCTTCCAGTTCAGCATCAGCATAACTATCACATCAAACGCAAATATAATTGCGACAGTCACGAAATCACAGAATATCTCACTCATGAAATCGCGGACACGGTTGGTATCACCCACTACTCTGTTCATGAGCTCACCGGGCTTCCTGTCATTGATAAATGACAGGGACAGCTCCTGGATCTTGGCGTATAAAGCCTTACGCAGATCCTTGGCCATATTTGCTCCGAGCTTGGCGCAAAGGTAATATTTGCCCGCGTTGACCAGTATGATCCCGGAACTCAACACAAACATACCGCCCAAAACCAGCAGGGCGCCCTTCATGGTTCCGTTGTCATCCTTGATGATATCATCCACCAGGATCCTCTGCAAAGCGGGATTAAGCAGTGTAACGGCAGTTGCCGCCAGCATGAGGAACATGGCAAGGAACAATGTGGGTTTATAATTTTTCATGTATTTCCACAGATCCCTTATGATACCGGTCTTCTGTCTGTTACAGTGAGGGCATTCCATGGTGCCGGGCAGCGCTCTGTGACAGACGGGGCAAGTGGTTTCGGCCTCGTCGCTTTCCACTTTTGTGAGATCACCCTTTATAAGCAGGCGACAGCCTCTGGCAATATAAGCGAAGCGCGAAAGATGTTTGGAAGAGTAGCGTACAAGCACCCGGTCTGTGGAAAGACCATTGCCGGCAGCAGAGGTTTTATCCGCGGTGTGACCCGTGGTCAAAGGTTTGTCGTCCGCGGTGTGAATCGTGGTCAAAGGCTTGCTGTCCGCGGTGTGTCCTATGGTCAAGGGCTTACTGTCAGTGTTCGTTTCCGGCAGTATCTGCCGCCATATCAGCACGCCGCAATTGATCATGGGCTCCGCGAGGATCTCCTGCGCATCGGCAAGAGCCAGGCTCTCGGTGATCGTACCCTTTTTGGTTATAAACAGCCGCTTTGTACTGATGATAACGTAAGAATCATCAAGCATTCTGCCATCTGCGTCCACGTCATACGGAACCGCGTAATAAAGTTCTTCGTCCGCGGACAGGGCGAGGGCGGTGATCAGTTCGGGCGGTATGTTAGTTTTAAGTATCATGTCACATTTTGCCTTTCGCTATAAACATAAAGGTGACTATCCGGTCACCTTGCGGGACAGACATGGCTGAAAGTCGTTTTTGGTATTTGTTTCAGTCCATGGCACAGGGCGGCGGACGCCGGCTGCCGCTACAGGAACAGATCCAGCTTCTTGCGTTCTGCGATGGAAAGCTTCATAACGTCCGGGATCTCGAAGCGGTTCTCGTCTATATCAGAAATAAGGATACGTGTATCGCTCAAATGAACCACAGAGCTGCCGCCGATATTGATCGTGAAACGGCATGCCCCCCTGTCGGTCACTACATCAAAATACGCATATCCGTATTCGTCCTTGATATTGATGATCTTTGTGATGACAGGCGTAAAATATCTGAGGTTCATCTGTTCCTCAAGCATCCTGCGCACATCGGGCTCCACATCGTTTAAATCCTTAACTATACCGATCTCTTTGGAATTCTCATCGGGAGTCCTGATGGAAATGTAGTGCTGCGGATCGGTAAAGGGGAACATTCTGACTACATGTACCCTGTCATACTTTTCATCTCCGATACGGAGACTGACAAATCCGCCGTCAGTACGCCCAAATACGGCGTTCTTGGAGTTGAGATACCGGATCTTGAGCATTTCTTCGGTTTCTTTCTCCATTTCCTCGAGGTTAAATTCCTTCTCCTCGCCCCAGCCGGGGTTTCCCATAGGTTTCATGGCATATTTCCTTTCATTTTACTCCAAGCCCCGCATAGCGAGCGCTTTTGTCTGCAGCTCCATCAGCTTATAGTAGGTTCCCTTAAGTTCTTTAAGTTCGGCAGCCGTCCCCTTTTCGGTAATACTGCCGTGATCAAGTACCACCAGAAAATCGGCATCCCGCAGGGTGGACAGCCTGTGTGCGATGGAAATGGTCGTCCTGCCCTTGATCAGGTAACTCAAAGACTCCTGTATGGACCGTTCGGTTTCAGTATCTACGGAAGCGGTGGCCTCATCTAAGATCAGTACCTTGGGATCGGCCAGTATCGCGCGCGCGATGGAGATGCGCTGCTTCTCGCCGCCTGAAAGCTCCCGTCCGGCTGAGCCGATCATAGTGTCATATCCATCGGGCATCCGCATGATGAATTCATGCGCGCTGGCCAGCTTTGCAGCCCTCATGATCTCTTCCATGGATGCCTCGCGGTTCGCGTAAGCGATATTTTCAGCTACCGTACCCATGAAAATATAGGTTTCCTGCGAGACCATGGCTACATTGCGTCTCAGATCCTTAAAAGCTATGTCTTTGATATTGACTCCGTCAAAGAGGATCTCGCCTTCATTGACATCATAAAGTCTGGAAATAAGGCTTACAAGGGTGGTCTTGCCGGCGCCTGACCGTCCTACGATACCCAGCATGCTTCCGGCAGGGATATCCAGCGATATTTCCTTGAGCACGGGCTTATTGATCTCATAGCCGAAGCTAACGTTCCTAAGCGAAATATCGCCTTTGGGGGCCTCAAGGTGTACAGGGTCGTCCTTTTCCCTGACCTCGGGCTGCGCATCCAGGATCTCGAAGATACGCTGGGCGCTGTTCATGCTGTCTGCCCACCAGTGGAAGAGATGGGAGAAGAAATTGATGGGCCCCTGAAGCTGTCCGACATATCCCGTAAAGGTGATGAGGATTCCGAGCTCCATTTCATTTTTAACAAGGATGAAATAAACGCCTGTCATCCATACCAGTATGTTGAGTATCTGGAAGGTTCCTCCATAGATAAGCCTGAAGTAGTTCTGAAAACGGACGAGAGACATTTCGGAATCCCGCAGGCGTTCGTTGTTGTGCCTGAACCGCTCTATCTCGCGGTGTTCCTGTCCGAATGCCTTGACTACGCGGGCGCCTGTTAAGTTGTCATTGACCTGGCTGTTGACCGAGCGCTCGCTTCTGTGTCTGTGGCCGTACATGCTCCAGATCCTGGGACGCAGATAGTATCCGATGAAAATAGCCGCAGGTATCATGATGATGGCGATCAAAGCCATCTGCCATTTGATCGTGAACATGACGACTATGGTTGCTATGGTGGAAAGCCCGTGGATAAACAGCCAGGGCATGCCGTCGATGAAGAAGCCGGTGACGCGCTCCGCGTCCGAAAGCGCTCTGGTCATCAGGCTTCCCGTCTGCCTGGAACGGAAGAAGCTGATGGAGAGCTTTCCCATATTGGCAAAGATGCTCTTTTTGATGTCCCTTACCACGCCGGTCACTATTCCGGCGGTCATCACTCCCTGGATCATCTGCAGCAGCACCATGATCACACGTGAGGCGAGCATCCCCCCGACTACCACGAACAGGGCTGTCAGGTATCTGCCGTCCGTGATGCCCAGTTTGGCGAGAAAGGCTTCATTTTTACCCAGGATATAATCGTAGAGAATGGTACCGTTCAGATAAGGCCAGACCAGGTTGAAAACGGACATGGCCACATAGCAGAACAGCAGCACCGCTATCTGCGGGGCATAGGGCTTAAAGTAAGCAAGAGTACGCATGAATACGGACTTACGATCCATGCATTTCGGACAGATCTTACGGTTTTTGTCCGGATACATCATGCCGCATTTGGGGCAGTAGTCATCAGATTCGTCCTTTTCGCTCATGTCGGGGAAACCGGGTTCGGGGTTTTTCAGCCGGCTGAAGGTTCTGGCGAGTCTGTGCATGCTCTCCCTGTACAGGTTCGAAAATGCGGTCAGCCTTAACGAAATGCCTTCATTTTCACAGGTAAGCTGTGAACATGCGACCAAGGGCTCGCAAACGAGTTTGTCCAGCTTCTCGTTTTCGAAAATGCGTATAGCCAGTTCCGTATTAATTTCAGGAATATCATTTCGCGAAATATAGCCCTTGAAGGACCGGAGCTGAGTCCGGTCGGGAGGCGAGGTAATGATTGCCAGTTTATCCGCGGTAAGGACAACAAAACCGTCCGCATACTCGCCCTCTACATTCATATCGGTACGGGATGCGGCCAGGATGGAGTCTTCTTTTATGGAATGATCGGACAAAAGCCTGATGACCTGTCCGGGAAGTTTGAATTTGTTCATAATTGACCCACTTTTACATACACACGGTTATGGTACGGATTACGGCTGTTGAGGGAAAACAGCCTGTTTTCAGGTGCATTATCGGTAAATGCCGGTCTTTGCATTATAGCATATTTATCACGAAAAGTGAAATTAAAAAAGTGTAAATATTGAATTTGTGTCTTTAATTCCCGAATGATCCGTGCTATAATCCTAAGAAAATGATGAATAAATCATCGTTTTTTCAACCGCTGCCGGATAATTTCCCGCTTATCCAGACAGCACATGTATGCATAAACAGCTTGAAAAAGTTGTTTCGGTGAAGGGGATAGGGTGTTCTTTGGATTGGAAGCTCTTAGTGACGCTTTATGGGGGAAATGTCTTATGGGGTTTTATACTAATCTGATCATTCTGACGGAACTTCTGATGCTGGCCATGGTCTTTCATGTGATCAATTATTCGGGATTCAAAAAAGAACAAAAAACATGGTATCTGCTGACATTTATTACCATCATGCTGTGTTCGGCTGCCGAGTATGCGGTTCATTGCGGTTATTATGACCCGAAGTACGCGCTTCCGCTCACCATTCTTACCGTGATACAGTTTTCTCTTGCGCCGATGCTGGCGGTACTGTTCATCGGGGCATTGGGACTCAAAGCCCAGTCCAGGATAGCCGCGGTATTCTTTTCGGTCAATGCTCTGGTGGAAATAGCGCTTGCGCCCTCCGGACGCGTATTTTATTTCAACGACGAGGGATACTTCAGGGGCGATCTGTTTATGGTGTATGAGGTGTTCTATGTGATAAGCCTCTTGTACCTTGTAGTCTGCATGATCCTGGTGGGCAGGAAGTTCAGGCACAGGGATATCCCGACCATCTGCATGATCCTGGTGATTCTTGTGGCAGGGATCATCCCCATGACACTGTTCAAGATCAATATCACATATATTGCGGTAGCCATGAGCTCGAGCCTCTGTTACATTTACTACAACGATCTGGTGCAGCAGGACCTGACTGCTGAACTGCTATCCAAACAGGATCGTATACAGGAAATGCAGCGGCAGATGATATCGGGACTTGCCAGCCTTATAGAAAACCGCGACTTAGATACCGGTGATCATATTTCCCGGACTTCAGCCTGCGTCAGGAAGCTTGCGGAGCTCGCCAGGCAGGACGGAGTATACACGAGCCAGATCAGTAACCGTTTTGTGACGCTTATGTATACCCTTGCGCCCATGCATGATATAGGCAAGATAGTCATTCCTGACAGTATCCTGAAAAAACCCGGGAGACTGACACCGGAAGAGTATAATGAAATGAAAAAACATGCCGAAGCCGGCGGCACTATAGTAAATGACGTGCTCCGCGGCACAGCCGAGGCGGATGATATGCTGTTTGCCGCCGATATTGCTCTGTACCACCATGAAAAATGGGACGGAACCGGATATCCCAAAGGCCTCAAGGGCGAGGATATACCTTTGTCCGCCAGGATAATGGCTATCGCGGATGTTTTTGACGCTCTGATCTCTGACCGCTGCTACAAGGATGCCATACCTGTCGAAGAGGCTTTCGAGATCATCAGGGAAGGAGCCGGAACCCATTTTGACCCGAAGCTTGCAGAAGTCTTTCTGAACCATAAAGAGGAGTTTGAGTAAGGTTTGATAATGATTACGAGGTAGTATAGAATGATACTCTCAGTTGTCGTGCCGACCTTCAATGAAAGTGAGAATGTCGGGGATTTGGTTGAACGGATAGATAGGGCATTGTCCGGGTTGCGTTACGAGATAATATTCGTGGACGACAGTAATGATGATACGCCTGATGTGATAGAGAAACTGGCGGAGAATAATCCGGCGGTCAGACTTTATCACCGGGAAAAAGGGACGGGGCTTGCGACAGCAGTTATAGACGGTTTTGATCTTGCAAAGGGCAGATATATAGCGGTTATGGATGCGGATCTGCAGCATCCGCCGGAGATACTTCGCCCCATGCTTGCCGCCTGCCTGTGCAGAAAGTGCGATTGCTGCATTCCCAGCAGGTTTATACCGGGCGGGAGTGACGGCGGACTGAACCCGTATCGCAAGTTGGTGTCGGGAACGGCAAGGTATATCGGCAAGATAGCGCTTTCGTCTATAAGGAGGGTTTCTGATCCCACCAGCGGGCTTTTTATGTTCCGCCGCGAATGTATATCAGAAGCTGACTTAAGACCCATAGGCTGGAAGATCATGATAGAAGTGCTGGCGATGGCGGACTACGACAGTATTTGCGAGATCCCGTACGTGTTTTGCGAACGCGAACATGGAGAATCAAAATTGTCCGCAAAGGTCACGAAGGAATACCTGCTGCAGGTGGCGGGACTTATGTTCAGGCAGAAGAAGCATCCCGGCGTAAGAGTTGAGAGACTGGGCGAAAAGGCAGTGGCGAAGTGCGTGAGGAAACTGGATAGTATAAGAACCTCGTCACAGCGCTGATCGAAACGGAGAATCTTATAACGGGAGATTGTATAACCCATATGAATATTATCATTCTTTCCGGGGGATCCGGAAAAAGGCTGTGGCCGCTGACCGGCGGTCAGAGAGCCAAGCAGTTTATCAAATGTCTGAAGAGAGAGGACGGTACTCCGGAATCCATGCTTCAGCGGGCGTACAGGAATATCACCGGGATTTATCCCGACGCCCGTATAGTAGTGGCAGCAAACAGCAGGCAGACGGAAACCATCAGGGACCAGATAGGTGAGAAGACCGATATATCGGCAGAGCCCTGCGCCAGAGACACATTTGCGGCAATGGCACTGGCCGTTTTGTATTTTTCTGACAGGTTTCGAGTCGATGAAAATGAAGCTGTCGTAGTCTGTCCGAGTGATGCGTATGCGGAGAAGCCCTTTTATGAGTGCTTCAAGCTGATGTCTGATGAAGTACAAAGCGCCGGAACTGATATGGTTCTCGTGGGAAGAAAGCCGGATAACGCATCTTCGGAATACGGATATATCATGCCGGAACAAAGAATGAACGGGGACTTAGGCAAATTTCTAAAAGTCAAAAGCTTTGTCGAGAAGCCGGATACCGCGACATCATTAAAACTTGTGGATGAAGGCGCACTGTGGAATTGCGGCGTATTTGCATTTCGAATTTCAAACATGAAGCGGATCGTAAAAGAACTGACCGGGATTGACAATTATACTCAGTTCCTTGACCGGTATGCTTCTTTGCCATCACTTTCATTT
>JAILRI010000068.1 GCA_024698555.1 Lachnospiraceae bacterium | reverse complement strand
TGGGCTCTATCGGGATATCGGTATATTTGCCGACCTCGGTACCTCGGGCCAGCATAACACCTTTTAAGCTGCCTACATCGGTATTGGCTGCCGTGGAAGGAACCACCGACCAGTCGAATACTTCCTGATCGCCCAGATGCGGCCAGGTCACTATCAGTATGTCTGCCGCTTCATCCAGCTTTTTTTCTATATTGTTGGCCTCGTAGTACTGAGCCATGGTCATCGCATTCATAGGCCAGTACATATCCTCGGTAACAAAGGGAACATTCTCTATGTTTACCGTAACTCTTCCGCCGAGAGTTTCGTTATAGGTTATCTTTACCATGGAACCGAGCTCATCGAGAAGATTGTTTCTTTCGTCTCTTAAGTCGTTGGCATTCTCAACCTTGTTCGACTCGTATTTTGCCACCTTCTTGTTGATCTCGTCTATGCGGCGGCCGATCTCGTTGATGCGGTCTACTTTATTTTGTATCTGGGTATTCAGATCGAGCTGGTATTTTTTGAGCTGGTCATATATCTTGTCGGCTCTCTCCACGAAAGCTATCGCGGTCTCAACAAGTGTTGCCTGCGCTACGCGGCTGTCCGGTTCCTTTGAAAGCTCCTGCAGCGAGACCCAGAAATCCTTGAGTGAATCCTGGAATGCCACTCCCTGCAGCTCTCCGAACAGGTTCTCTATCTCATCCACCGCATCGCGCTGGGCTTCGTAATAGCCTTCGCGGCCTACTTCCTGTCTGTAGCTCTTATCTAAAAAAACATCGCGCACCTGCCTGACAACTTCGGTATCAACACCAAGTCCCACCTGCATGGATGAAATATGGTTTTGCCCGATCTTCAGACTCGAAAAGGTATCGAAAAGCGTCTGCTGCCTTACATACCCTTCCGTGTCCACATTTGCCAGATTGTGCGCAACTGTATTAAGTGCATATTGACTTACTCTTAAGCCGGATGTTCCAACAGAAAAATCGCCAAATAAACCCATAGTATCCCCTTTCCAAAAGGTCTACTGTTTGGCGTCGAACATCCTTGTTCCCGTGCCACCAAAAGCCTCCTCGTTAGCACTGCGCGTGTAATTGTTCCCTCCAGGCATCATCCTTGAGCTCTGCAACAGATTCATGTTGAAATCTATCATTTCGAGGGATTGTTCTATCAAGACCTTGTTACGGTCGTTTATAACCACCAGCTGCTTTAAAGTGGCGGCCAGATCGTCATGTATACGGGTAAGCTTCGCCTGTTCCTTCGGCTGCTTTCCCAACAGCCTTATAAGAGTCTTCATGTCGAGAGACTTCGGATCCAGCGACAGCACGCTCCCGATATTAACAATGACCTCCTCCCTTTTGCGTTCAAGGGTATTTATACGCTCGATAACGAGCTGCTCCTTGTCCGTTACTTCCTGAAGGGCAGTGAGGTCATTCTTAATGATAATCCTCGTTTTTTCCGAGGCTATCGGTATTAATTCCCTGTAAATATCATTCTCCCGTGTCATGGTATCCACGAGTTCGTCCAATAATCCGGGCATATTTTCCTACACACCTCAATCCTCGATCGACTTATGAGCCGTCGCCGGCTTCAGACATGTCAGATCGCAAATGCTCCCGCAAGCTTCTCGGCAAGATCGTCATCGCTCACCGAATAAGTCCCGTTGGCAACCTGAGCCTTAAGCTCTGCCACGCGATCCGCGCGCACATCGGGCGCTGCTTTGACAGCAGCCTTTGCCACCTGCATGTCGCGTCCGAGCTGGGAAAGTTCCAGCTTATCCGAAACGCCGGTACTAGCAGCCTTGGCTACTCTTTTTGTGCCGGTCTGCTGATAGATCTGGCTGACCTGGTTCATGGCATCTATACGCATAAAATTCACCTCCATGTGAAAATCTTGACTTTTTTATGTGTTCAAAATCTTCGCTTTTAATACTTTCTGTCCTCTATATCGGAACAGGCAACGAGAAACTTAACCCTTTTCGTAAAGATTTTTTAAAGTTTTGAACCAAAGATCTTTTTTGAAATATTTTCCGAAGCATGTCCGTCATCCCATGCGCAGTATTTATCATAGAAGATATCATATTTTCCGACATACGCGGTTTTTACATTTTCAATATCCTTGATCGCGCTGATAACTTCCTTGGTAGTATAAAGCAGCGGTCCTGGAAGCTCTTCTTCGATATCTATATACATTCCGCGCAGAACGTCGCGGTATTTATGCAGGTCGTAAGTATAGAACAGCATAGGCCTGCGCAGGTTCGCATAGTCAAAGAACACGGAGGAATAATCCGTAATAAGGATATCTGAAACCAGATACAGCTCCGCGATATCGTCATACTTGCTGAAATTGTAGGCAAATCCTTCAAATTCGGTCAGATCTATGAAATCCGCGATATAATAATGCGTGCGCAGCAACACCACATAGTCATTGCCCAAAGCCTTTTTCATGGCAGCCAGATCGAGCTTCAGTTCAAATTTATACTTCCCCTTACTGTAGAATTCGTCATCTCTCCAGGTAGGCGCATACAGTATGGTCTTTTTGTACTTCGGAAGATTCAGTTTCTCCCTGAACTCCTTATCAAGCCTGTCCCTGTCGGGCGAATGCAGGATATCGTTACGGGGATAGCCGTATTCGAGCATCGGTTTCTCGTACAGGAAGCAGCTCCTGAACACCTTCGATGAAAATTCATTAGCCGAGACCAGATAGTCCCATGCCCTTGACTGCTTGTAAATCTCCCTCTTATACATGGGCGTGGCAGAATATACCTCCTCCATGTCAAAAGCAAGTTTCTTTAGAGGCGTGCCGTGCCAGGTCTCTAAGAATACCATCCCCTTGCGTTTTCTGAACCATTTGGGCTGTCTGGAATTAAATACAAAATATTTGGCCGTTGCCATATATTTCCAGTACCTAAAACCCAGACGCTTTATGCATTTTCCTTCGAAGGGCAGCTTCTTAGGCTTGTTCATCGCCCAGACCAGCTCGAATTTGCCCGGATGATTTTTGGCAAGATACTCATAAATATATTTCGGGTTGTCCGAATAGCTCTTTCCCATAAAGGTTTCGAACACGACCGTATTCTCCTTTAAGGGCTTCTTCAGATAAAAATGTCTGTAAAGGAACTGGGGGATCAGATTTTTCCTTTTCAGGATCATGCGCAGCTTCTTAACGGCAAGGCGTCTCGTAGTTACCCTGATCACCTTGTCCGCATTGCCCTTCTGCATGGGTTTTATCACGATCCTGCGCCAATGTTTTTCCTTACGCAGATTGTTCTTGCTTATGCGTTTTACCAATGCCGACATGGCATCAAAACGCTCTTCGCGCCAGCAATCCTTCTCACTGCGCTTCATCTTGACCGCAAAATAGCTGACGGCATATTTGACCAGCTGATGATCGATGGCTCTGCGCACGGCTCCTTCCGGAACTATGGCATCCATGGTCTGGTTAAACATTTCGATCATCTGAGGGAAGCGCCGTTCATCCTGGATCTGGTTTAAAGCGGGGTACTTGACCGGATCCTGATGTCTGCGCTTTATATAATGTGAAATATAGCATTTTCTGACTCTTACATCGTTGTCCAGAAACCGTGCCATGAAGGGGACATCGCTGAAATAGGTCAGCTCTTCGTCAAATCTAAGCTTGAGCTCATCCAGCTTCTCTTTTTTAAAAAGCTTATTCAGCACCGAAACATTACGGAATCTGTCTTTTTTGGTTATCAGAAGTTTTATGGCTCTGCGGCGGACCTTATTGCGCTTTTTGCGTGCTCTTCTTTCACGCTTTTCTATTTCCTCTTCGGTAAGTTCCTCGGGCTCGTCATCGTCTTTTTCGTTTTCTTCCTCTTTTTCTTCCTCGTTATCGTCAGAACCTTCAATCTCTTCTCCTTCACCTTCGGCACTGTCTTCTTCTCCGGCCTCGCCCTCCGAAGCCGCTTCTTCCATGGCCGCAAGCTTTGCGGTACGTCTGGCGTCACGCTGTTCCAAATAAACAGGCAGGAATATATCACGTTTATAATAAGTATAATGGAATTTGCCGTAAACCATGTCCTTATCGTACTTTTCAAGCACTTCCACCATGGTGCCTATGGCTTCTTCGAGGACATAATCGTCGGAATCGAGAAAGAATATATATTCCCCTGCGGCATTGTCTAGTCCCATGTTGCGGGCTGCAGCCACTCCTGTCTTCCCTGCCGGGGTTTCAAGGACACGAATGTTCATCCTGTCTCTGTATGTGCCTATGGTATGTTCGATATTGCCCTGATACCCGTCAAGTACCAGCAGCACTTCATAGTCAGTAAACTCCTGGGCAGCCAGGCTGTCCAGACAGTCCTTCAGATAAAACTCACCTGTATTAAACGGAACGATAACACTTACCTTAGGCATAAAATATTCCCCCAATCTTAGTTTCGAAAGTTTTCATATGCTGATATGTCCCGCAGAAGTAGTTTTTCCCCGTTGCTTCAGGACAGCAGGCCTTTGATCCCCTTAGAGGCTCTGGGTCTGACTTTAAGCTTCTTTACCGCAAGTTTCTTTCCGCCTGGAAGGACAAGCTCTTCCTCGTCCCGCGATATTATCCCGGCATAGATCACCTTATCTGTCTTATCCATGGAAATTGCCTTGACTCCTCTGCCGGTCTTTTTAAATTCCGGAACTTCGGCAAGCGGGAAGGCAAGCGCATAACCGTTCTTTGTCACTACCACGGTCTTTGTATCCTGCTGCAGGGCGTCGGCGGCACCCACCTCGCAGATCGAAGCCACGGTATCGCCCTCCTCGAGCTTGGTCGCGGCCACACATAATCTGGTAGTGTCGAATTCTATACCCGAAACCAGCTTGATATATCCGCCGGTGCTTGCAAAAAGCAGCTGTCTTTCAAAAAGTTCGGTAAA
>JAILRI010000040.1 GCA_024698555.1 Lachnospiraceae bacterium | reverse complement strand
GCAAGGCGCAGTTCTATAGCTTCCCGGACGGATCCTGCTTCGTAAAATTCACCCATATCATACATAAGACGGACTCCTTATTTGTTGTGTTTTTGTTTTCTCCGGAGGGGAGCTGACTGATGAGCTAACCTCATCCGGCCTCACTTCGTTCGGCCACCTTCCCCTTCAGGGGAAGGCTAAATCACCAGTCCGCTCTCCTTGAATCTCCTGAACAAATTGTGAGGATTGAGCGGTAACATATCTACTTCGACTCCTGTCGCGTTGAGCAGCGCATTACGGATCGCCGGTGCTACCGAGCAGGTCGGCGGTTCACCGAGGGCTTTGGTCCCGAACGGTGACGTGGGTTCGGGATTTTCGATGAATTCAGCCTCAAGGTGAGGATGATCCATAAAGGTCGAAAGTTTGTAATCAAGCAGGTTATTATTGAGAATGCGTCCGGTCTTCTGATCGAAAATAAGCTGCTCGGACAGACCGAAGCCGAGGCCCATGGACATTCCTCCGTGCACCTGTGCCTCTGCGAGTGCTGGATTGATAAGGCTGCCGCAGTCATGGAGGTTCATTGCGCGGTTGACCTTGATCCTGCACATCGGGATATCGACCGTGATGTCAACAAAGGTACAGCCGAAGGAATAGGCATTGCTGCGTATCGTATAGGTGGATTCCGCAGTGATATGCTCACTGTGCACGGGATCATACTGGACGATCCTGGCAAGCTCGGCAAGACTCATAAGAACCTTATCCTCGGAAAAACTGATGATATTGCCGTCTTCGATGTCAATGTCCGAAATATCGTGTCCGGTACGCTCACTTGCGTGCTTTAATATCTTCTCACGCAGGATCTGACCGGTCTGTTGGATCGAAAATCCCGCGACATAGGTCTGTCTTGAGGCATAAGCACCAAGACCCGTCGGTGTGATATCGGTATCCTGACAGGAAACAACATGGACATCCCGGTAGCTCTTCAGTCCCAGTATCTCCGCGGTCATCTGCGCGAATGCGGTATCCGCGCCCTGTCCGATCTCCGTCTCGCCGCACTGGGTCGTGACTGTTCCGTCAAGATTGAGCAGCATGCGGTTCGAGGAAGTTTCGAGCGAAATAGGATAAACTGCTGTATTGTACCAGAAAGTAGCTACTCCGACGGCACGTCTTACCGGGCCGGTCTGATCCGCGTATTCCCTGCGGAGCCTGTCATATTCAAACAGCTCGCGTCCTTTTGCGAGACACGCCCTGAAAGAGTCAAAATAATTAACATTGCCGGAAAAATTATCCTTATAATCCTTCGGCATGATAACTTTCATACGGAAATCAACGGGATCCATGCCGAGGACCTTCGCGCAGTCATCGATATTGCTTTCGTCGGCAAATGAAGCCTGCGGCATACCGTAGCCTCTCATTGCGCCGGCTGCGGGGCGGTTGGTAAATACGGTATAACTGTCGCTTTCCCAGTCCGGACAGGGATAATGCTGGGCAAATGAACCCATTGCCTTTGCGGCGATCGAATGACCGTGGGAAGAATAGGCGCCCTGATTGGAGAACACTTCAACCTTACGTGCCGCAATAGAAGCGTCTTTGGTGAGCCAGGTAACTATATGGAACCGTATCGCATGACGAACGCGGTTGGAAACAAAGGTCTCTTCCCTTGAACAGTCGATCCTTACAGGCCTTCCGCCCATCATAGAGGTACACCAGCAGCACAGCGGCTCATACAGTACATCCTGTTTATTACCGAAACCGCCGCCGATATAAGGTTTGATGATACGTATATCGGCCCAGGGGCGGCCCAGAGCCTGCCCGCAGACACGCCTTACGATATGGGGGATCTGGGTCGAAGTGACGCAGACAATGCGGCCGTTCTCTTCGTAGGCGAAACAGCCGTGATTTTCTATATGACAATGCTGGACGGTCGGGGTCTCATACCAGCCTTCTACTTTGATAAGATCGGGATTTTTGATGGCTTCTTCGTAATTGCCGCCCTTTGCGGAAGTGTGTTTTAAGAGATTGCCGGGGCAATCTTCATGGAGCAGGGGAGCGTCTTCCTTCATCGCTTCCTGAACATCAAGAACAAAAGGAAGCTCATCGTATTCTACCTTGAGTGCTCTGACGCCCTGCATCGCGGCCACTTCATTTTCGGCAATAACAACCGCGACATCATCTCCGTAATAACGGACATGACGGTTGAGCAGGTGCCTGTCGGCCTTATCCTGATGCGACGGATCCATGGACCAGGGATGACCTGCGGTCGGAAAAGGGATATCCGGAACATCAAAGCAGGTAAACACACGGACAACGCCCTCGATCGCTTCGGCAGCCGAGGTATCGATAGATTTTACAAATCCGTGCGCGATCTCGGAATGTTTGATGCGGACATAAAGAGCGTTTTTCGGCATCAGATCTTCGTAATACTTGGTCCTTCCCGTGACTTTATCATATGCATCGACTCGTGTGACGCTTTTTCCGGTATTATTCATCAGCCTGCCTCCGAACATAAGATGAATACAATTTTACAAATATAATCTACCACAAAATGCCTTAAAATTCAATCATTTATGAAAAACACACTTTTTTCACAACCGGTTCACACCCGATTCACAAATCCCTTTTATGATGGCATCACTGACAACTTAAAAGACCGGAATGATGACAAATGAAAGGAGACCAGCTATGAAAAGTCAAGCCTAAATTCGCAAATTTTTTGATTATTTTCTGGCCGTAAAAAAGGGTAACTTTAATAATCCTCATAGGATGAGGATTTTAAAACCTATATATAAATGGTCGTGTTATTTCAGATTAAACGCAACGTTGTCGGTGAGCATCTTGTAAATGATGCGAACCAACTTGCCGG
>JAILRI010000020.1 GCA_024698555.1 Lachnospiraceae bacterium | reverse complement strand
TTGAACAAATTCAACTCCGGTAACAGGATGTACATCACCAAGCAATGATTGATTTCGCGTTATAATCGGAATATAATTCGCTGTATTATCAGCCATATCCTGAACCGTGTCAGCCTTCTTTACCACATCTGCTATATCATCGACTTTATCAATCTTTTTAGCCGCATCAGAAAGATCGCCAACTACATCCGCCTTTTTTCTGATGTCAGAAACGACATCCGCCATATCTACCAGATTATCGCTTTGTTTTAATGCATCAGAAATATCATCTGCTGCATCAACTGCTTTGGCCGCGTCATGAACTGTATCGGCTGCATCCGCTGCTTTCTTTAAGTCATGAGCCGTATCAGCAGCCTCGGAAACATCATGTGTTGTATCTGCTATATCTGCTGCTTTATCAGCAACTTTCGCAACATCTGCTACTGTATCAAGGTGTTTAATGTATTTAATCGCTCCGATTACTGGGAGTATTCCAACCGCATCCAGCGCAAGTCTTGCCGCAAAATAATCACCTTCACCCCAATGTGACATATCATATGCCAGATCTCGGATATCAAGCGGCGCATCAACATTTGCAATAGAAGCGGCTATACTGCCTCCCAAGGAAAGTAAAGTTTCTTCCTCGTCTTCAGCAAAATCGCCAAGAACCATCTTTCTACTGCTCCTGTAAACATAGTCCCCTGCATCGGAAAGCTTCACTGAAGCCGCATAAAGGAAATCCGACTTCATTCGTACTTCCTTAAGCAGTTCCCTGAACTCGTCACAGTCATACTCTTCCATGGATTTTTCGAGCAGTGTCCGTGCGCTGTCATAATCCTTCTTCTCTGCATAATCTATAACCTGTCCTGAGACTGTCAGAATATATGCATACTGATAAGCAGTCAGTGCATAATTGATTTTCTCATTGTCCGGATGCTTTTTGAGTCCCTGCTCCAGTGTTGCAAAAGACTCGCTGTATGATCCCTTTTCATAAAGATCCGTTGCACTGATTAGAATATTGTATATATCTCTGTATTCCCGCAATTCATTATTGAGGGTATTCCTTTTCTGAATAAACTCGGGATCGTACACTTCTGAAATATAAGTGCCCAGCAACTTGACTGCCGCTTCATATTCCTCGACAGTTTCCGGAGCCCCAACGTCCTTCATTAAGATGCTTCGGGACCCTGTATATAAGTTCTGCAAAGCACCATACTGTGAATAACCTTTCGGTGCTGCAGCTATAATCTTCATCACCTGCAGATACTCTTTATTGTTATAAGCTTCTGTTGCTTCAGCCAAAGACTTATTCCCGATCTCTTCGACTCTGATAAATAGCAGCATTTCATCTGCTTTGCCTGCAATAACTGAGTCATTTATCCCTGATATTGCCTTGAGTTTTTCCTCAGCCACATCAGCCGTAATCGTCTCTTCGCTCCAGGCGAGCTTGATTGAATCAATAGCCGCACTAAGAGACTCGTCAATTTCATTTTTGATGCTTATATTCAAGTCATGGTCATTATAATATGCTGCCAGTTCTTCATACTTTTCTGCTTTAAGTAACTCATATAAGGACACATAATCCAAATCATCCTTTGCCGTCTGGGCAGTAGAAGCAACAGTAAAATCTTCGAAAACAATTAAGCCATTACTGCACTCCTCAACAGTAATATTTCCATCTTTCCAGTCTGCGAATAGCGAATCAATGGTTCTGCTAAACAAGCTCTCTATTTCTGTGCGGTACTCCCCTACAAGAGAATGCTCATCATAGTAGGACCGTGCATCCGCATATTTTTTCTCCGATACCAAATCATAAACTGTCGCAAGGTCAAGATAGCCCTGCGCCCGTTGGGCTATCGTTTTGCTCTTAATCTGTGAGATGTCATCAAAGGTTTTTCCGTACTTATCGTAATTCTGATCATTTCTCCACCCAACTATTGCGTTCTGAAGATTCTCGTTAATCAGTTGTTCTATTTCTTGCTTTTCATTTGCCGATAATTGACGTTCATTACAAATTGTCACCGCTCCAGCAGCATCACCAACTGCCAGAAGGCTTTTTACTCTCCTTACCGGATAACGCAAATATACTACTCCCACTCCTACGATCAGTATAATTGCCAACACAAGATAAGGCCAAAACTTCTTCTTTCTCTTCTCATCAGTTTCCATGTTTGATTATGTTTGATTATCTGCTCCAATAAGTATTGTTTTCCCAATCTGCAGTACTATACAGAGTATCAAGTTGTATATGCATTTGTTAAACCTGAAACCTATTGTAATGAAACAATTCCCCTAAAACAAGCGTCCTTTTATCAACCATGAATGCAAAGTAGCCAAAACAATGAATTGACACCCTACATTGTAGGGTATATGATGGTTTTGTGAATGATGATAAAGAACAATTGAGCAGAGCCCTCATCTTGAAGAAGCTGGTTAAGTCCTTGCGTGATGAAGCCGCCAGGAACAGGGGGATTGGATCATGAGCATCCTATTTGAAGACCTGAGAGACGGATTACAGGAAGCCATTAAATATGAGCAGGGCATCGGAACTGCCAAATCCACAACCATCACCATTGCACCTGTGAAAAAGTATTCCAATGTCGAAATCCGCTCGATCAGAAATAAATCAGGCATGACACAGGCTGTCTTTGCCGACTTTATGGGCGTATCAAGAAAGACGGTTGAAGCATGGGAACTCGGCCGAACACATCCGACCGGTCCGGCATATCGCCTCCTGGACATACTCGCTCAGGGAAAGCAATCCGAATTGTCTTTTGTGACAATGACCCAGGCATCCACATCTAAAACCCTGGCCTCGCACTGAACCAACGGGACAATGTCAGATGAAGACTCCCACGCGGGGGAAGGCTTTCCCCCGGTCAAAGGGGCGTGATCCGCATCATAAGATCCTCCCGGATCCACGGCTTGCATCAGTATTATATAAAATGATGTCAGAGTCAAAAGCT
This sequence comes from Lachnospiraceae bacterium, assembly GCA_024698555.1. Lineage (GTDB taxonomy): Bacteria > Bacillota > Clostridia > Lachnospirales > Lachnospiraceae > RUG11977. Next base: position 1,532 of record JAILRI010000020.1, on the reverse strand, counting down.
CATAAGGCGATCCTGCCTGCGTTAAGAAAAGGATAATTCTGTATGGAGTATTTCTGGTATGTCCTCGCTGCCACAGGCGCGGGCCTTGGAACCGGGCTTGCCGGCCTCTCTGCGGCAACCGTTATGGTCCCGATCCTGATCGTTCTATGTCCTTCCTTCAGCGGAGAGACCGGCGCATATCAAGCGACCGCGATCGCTCTTGCATCAGACATCCTCGGTTCCGCAGTGACCACTTATACTTATGCGAAGCATAAAAATATCGATCTCAAACGCGGCTGGCTTATGCTTGTGTGCATTCTCTCCATGTGTACAGTCGGCAGTTATGTTGCTTTTATCGTTGGAAATGTCGTACTGGGCGGCTTTACGCTGTTTCTTACGTTCTTCATTGGAATCCGTTTCCTTGTAAAGCCGGACACAAGCCGCAAGGATCAGGCAGGAAAAGGAAAAAAGCTTGATACAAAAGGAATCATCCTCTCACTTTTCTTCGGACTGACGATCGGATTTGGCACGGGCTTTGTCGGTACAGGCGGAGGCATGATGATGCTGGTCGTTTTCACGGCGTTCCTTGGTATGGAATTGAAAACTGCTGTCGGAACCAGCACCTTTATCATGACCTTCACGGCGCTGATCGCGTCTGTAAGCCATATCCTGATCCATCCGTCGATCATCCCGGAAAAGTGGGATGCCATGCTGATCTGTATCATCACAGCGACAGCAGCAAGCCTGTTATCCGCGCGTTTCGCAAACCGGGTGAAAAACCGTACCGTAGGCCTTGTAACAGGTGCCGTCCTGACGCTTCTTGGAGGAGCGATGCTCATCCTGAACTATTGGGAATTCCTTTCCGGATTCGGCCTGATCAGGGATATTTTCCATTGTATCGGAATACTGGGAGCTGTTATCGCCCCGTGTCTGTTGGTCCTGCTGCCGGTCCGTTTTCTGACGAAAATCCCGTCCTTCATTTTTCGAAAGCTTCTGCACATAGTAGCCTTTACCTGTGTCTCACTTACGATCCTTACATCAAATAGCTGGCAGGCCGCTTCACTTACCTGCGTTATTTTTGCAGTCATTATTTATCCTCTTCTTGCGCTTGTTGAAAAGGAAATATGGTACCCGAAGCTCTTCGTGGAGAAAACAAAGGGCGAGATCCGGCGCAGTCTTCTCATGCTGTTTCTGATGGTCGCAGTACTGATCGCCGTATGCTGGGGTATTTTTATAGAGCCGGTATTGTGTGCTGCCGCGATCCTGATGTGGGGAACAGGAGATGCCGCGGCAGCCCTGGTCGGGATCCCGTATGGCAGGCATAAGATCAGGACAAGATGGAGAGGCGGGGAAAAGTCCTGGGAAGGCAGTCTGGCGATGTTTTCCGTTTGCTTTTTGTGCGGTCTTCTGATGCTTATCTTCGCTCACAATGCAGGTTCAGGATTTGTGTTTCTTTCGGCCTTTTGCGGTGCTCTTCTGGGGGCACTTGCAGAACTGTTTTCTCCCAGTGAATACGATACGGTAACCGTACCGACGATCATATCCGCAATACT
>JAILRI010000267.1 GCA_024698555.1 Lachnospiraceae bacterium | reverse complement strand
TAATTACAATCATAAAGACAGGAACCGGATTAAAGTATGTGTATTAAAGCAGGAAAAGGGATGTATCCCGACGAATGGAAGGAATCACCGTATTCGATCGATTTTGATGAGTACAGCAGAAAAGGATATAAGGGAATAGTATTTGATATAGACAATACATTGGTGCCCCACGGCAAACCGGCTTCCGATGACGCAAAAGAGCTGATATCCCGGTTAAAACAGATTGGATACGGTATCTGTATTGTTTCAAACAATGAAAAGGAACGCGTTGAATCCTTCTGCCGGGAGTTGGGATGCGAGGGTGTCTGGAAAGCGCATAAGCCTGATACAAAAGGATATTTCAAGGCATGCAGCGCTATGAAGCTTTCACCCGCAAGTGTACTGTGCATCGGAGATCAGCTTATAACAGACATTCATGGCGGGAACAGATCGGGAATGCATACCATACTGGTGAATCCTATTACCAGGGCAGAGGAAATACAGGTAATAGTTAAGCGTAAGCTCGAAGCGCCTTTCATATTCATTTACCGGATCATGATGAAGCTGAAGGGAAAGTCTTTCCCGTCCCGGAGATTGCCTGCGGGAAAAGCGGTGGTGACAGACAACATGGGGAATCCTTTGCGAAAAAACAGGATATAATGGGGAATGAAGATAAATGCGTTTGTTTATAAAAAGGACCGGATTGCTCGTGCTTGCGATATTTATATTATGCATAGGCGGATGCTCTAAAAACGACAATAATTCCGGTAAGGATATAAAAAAGGACAACGACGGTATTACGGTGGTCACGACCATCTTTCCCGAATATGACTGGACCAGGCAGATACTGAAGGATAATCCCGGCAGTATCAGACTTGACCTGCTGCTTGACAGCGGCGTGGATATGCACAGTTATCAGCCCTCGGCGGATGATATACTGAATATTTCGACCTGCGATGTGTTCATCTTTGTGGGAGGGGAATCCGAAGCCTGGGTGGATGATGTTCTGAAGAACGCGGTCAATAAGGATATGGTCGTAGTAAGGCTGATGGACGCGATAGGAGACAGGCTACGCGAGGAAGAACATGTGGAAGGTATGCAGGAAGACTGTGAAGAAGAAAGTGAGCCGGAAAACGGGGAAGCGGAATATGATGAGCATATCTGGCTGTCACTGAAAAACGCGAAAATTTGCTGCCATGCCATAGCTGATGCGCTGTCAAAGGTTGACAGCAAACAAAAGGATTATTACGAAGCCAATCTTAAGCTGTATGAGAGCATACTGGATGAGCTGGACGGACAGTATCGGGAAGTCGTAAAAACAGCGGATAAAGATACTCTTTTGTTTGCGGACCGTTTTCCTTTCAGGTACATGACCGAAGATTACGGGTTAAAATACTTTGCGGCTTTTTCGGGCTGTTCTGCCGAGACCGAGGCCAGCTTTGAGACTATAGCCTTTCTGGCGGCAAAAGCTGATGAACTTTCGCTGAATACGATACTTATCATAGACGGATCCGATGGGAAGATCGCAAAAACCGTTATAAACAGCAGCAATAACAAAGAACGGGATACAGCTGTACTTGATTCGATGCAGTCTGTTACAAAAAAGGATATGGATGACGGCGCGGCTTATCTGGACATGATGAATAAGAATCTGGATGTACTGAAAAAAGTGCTTAACTGAGAGAATTGAATATGGCTTTGATTACTGTTAGGGATTTGACCCTTGGCTATGATACCGGTATAGTCGCAAAGGGGATTAGTTTTACTGTTAATTCCGGTGATTATCTTTATATTGTCGGAGAAAACGGCAGCGGAAAGACTACCCTGATGAAAACACTGCTGGGTCTGAAGGAAGAGTTGTCAGGAAGTGTGAACTTCGGCGATGGTCTGGACAAGACAAAGATCGGGTATCTTCCTCAGCAGACTGAAGCACAGAAGGGATTTCCGGCATCGGTATGGGAAATAGTTTTATCCGGATGTCATGGAAAGGGATTTAAACCTTTTTTCGGGAAAGCGGATAAAGAACTGGCCATGCATAATCTGAAACGAATGGGGATTGAGGAACTCAAAGATTCCTGCTTTTCCGAACTGTCAGGAGGACAGCGGCAGAGAGTCCTTCTTGCACGGGCTCTTTGCGCCATGGATCAGCTGCTGCTGCTCGATGAACCTGTTTCGGGGTTGGATCCCAAGGCAACTTCAGAGATGTATTCTATGGTAGAAGCTTTGAACCGCGACGGCGTGACCGTGATCATGATCTCGCATGATATGGAGGCGGCATTAAAATACGCGACACATATTCTGCATATAGGAAAACATATATTCTACGGAACCAGGGAAGAATTCTTAAAAGATGAACTGCGTATAGGCGCGGTTAAGCTTGCAGGCAGGTGAATGATGGAAAAGATCATTTTATATTTGCAGTATCCTTTCGTACGCAACGCATTGATAGTAGGCGTACTTATCGCGCTGTGCTCATCCCTGCTGGGGGTGACCCTTGTGCTCAAACGATTCTCATTTATCGGCGACGGTCTCTCACACGTTGCTTTTGGAGCATTTGCCATAGCCAGTATACTTAATACGACCAATCAGATGCTCTTAGTCATGCCTGTTACCATTTTCTGCGCGGTGATACTGCTGCGTACGGGACAGCATACGAAGATCAAGGGTGATGCCGCTATAGCCATGCTCTCGGTATCCGCGCTGGCTTTCGGATATCTGATCATGAACATTTTCAATACATCATCAAATCTTACCGGAGATGTATGCAGTACGCTCTTCGGATCGGCCTCCATTTTGACGCTCGATGCTTCGGATGTCGAGTTATGTATTGTTATGTCGCTGGTGGTGATAGCTGTTTTTATACTGTTTTACAATAAGATATTTTCTGTTACGTTTGATGAGGACTTTGCAAAAGCGACAGGGGTCAGAGCCGGAGCGTACAACCTCCTGATCGCGGTGATCACGGCTGTGATCATAGTTCTGGCCATGAATCTGGTCGGCTCGCTTCTCATTTCCGCGCTGGTCATTTTTCCGGCACTTTCTTCCATGAGGCTGTTCAAGAGCTTCAGGCAGGTAACTTGTTTTTCAGCGATATTTTCCGTAACCTGCGCCGCGTTGGGGATGCTCATTTCTATTGCCGCAGGCACGCCGGCAGGGTCTACCGTTGTGGCTGTTGACGCCGCCGGGTTCGGGATATGTGCGCTGATAGGAGCATTTAGACATACGGCAGGGTAAAAGTCTGGCAGATGATATGAAAAAAAGGATCAAAGACTATATTAAAAAGATCGATGAGATGCTTAATATGCCTTCTGAGGATATTGACTGGGAGAAGGAGGCCAAGGAGCATTTGAGGCAGATAAGCTTCTTCATGCATGAGAGGCTGATACATCTGATCGTTACCTCGTTATTCGCAATACTGGCTGTTATGGTATTTCTTTTTCTGCTGACAGAATTTGTACCGGGCGCAGCTGTATTGTTTGTGGCGCTGATAGCGCTGCTCATACCGTACATAGGACATTATTACCTGCTTGAGAATTCGGTGCAGTATATGTATGAGCAGTATGACCGGATGATAGAAAATATTTCGTTAAAAAACCGGACTGAACGGGGATGCTTATGAATGATAAGGATGAGCTTACCATGCAGGTCTCGGGTATATGCGTAAGAAACGGGAAGAAGGTCGCCTATGTGACTTTTACGGGCCGGGGACTTTTAGCCGAAGGCGTGATACCCGAATGCAGGATAGAGAAGCTTGAGGGCTTTTCCGAAGAAGAAAAAGGACAGCTTGAGCTGTTTATGAAAATGAATCTGAGCGATCTGAAAAAACGCGCGGCGAAGGTTGATCCGCTGAGAGCGATAATGAAGGATCCATCACAGAAAACTTGTCAGGGGAAAAAATAAATGTATTTTTTTAATGTAATCTCACTGCTTGGCGGTCTGGCCATGTTCTTATACGGTATGCGGATGATGAGCGCCAGTATGAAGGAAGGCCAGTCCGGAACCTTAAAAGTTGTGCTGGAAAAGGTTACCAACAATCACATAAAGGCTTTTTTACTGGGGATCATGGTGACTGCCATTATTCAGTCATCCACCGCGACCATTGTCATTACTTCAGGTCTGGTAGCTGCGGGCGTGCTTACGCTGCATCAGTCCATGGGGATCATTATAGGGGCGAATGTCGGAACTACCGTAACCGGACAGATCATAAGGCTGTTGGATATTGATAACGGAGCTTCCGCGGTACTGAGGCTGTTTAAGCCTTCCACTCTCGCTCCCATAGCCCTGATCGCAGGCATCATACTGATCATGTTCCTGAAGTTCAAAAGGTCTGACAACATAGGCAGCGTGCTTATGGGCTTCGGTATACTCTTCTCGGGACTTATCAATATGACTGATTCCGTAAGCTCATTGCAGGAAAGCGGAATATTTGAGACGGTATTTACAAGCCTTGGAAATAATCCGATACTTGGATACATTTCCGGAGCCGGAGTAGCTTTTGTACTGCAATCTTCATCGGCTACCATAGGTATTTTGCAGGCGTTCTCGCTTTCAGGCGGAATCACCTTTAAAATTATTTATGTGGTTTTAGTCGGAATATATCTGGGAGACTGCGTGACCACGGCCATCGTATGTTCTATAGGAGCAAAGCCCGAGGCCAGGCGCGTCGGAATCATAAACATAATGTACAATCTCAGTAAGACGGTCCTGGTGCTCGTTGTGGTTACCATTATCCACAAAATGGGCTATCTGGACAGTTTGTGGAACGTTCCCATGAATTCTGGCTCTATAGCCAATACCAACACCGTTTTCAATCTCGGTTGCGCCATCCTGCTGTTCCCCATGGTGGGTGTGTATGAAAAGCTGGCCAAGATGATAGTGAAGGATAAAACTGCCGCGAAGGGCAAGTACGCCGATGAGATCAACGCTCTGAACCCTGTTTTTTTCTCGACTCCCGCTATCGCCTTCAGAGGCTGTTACAATGCGCTGTTGAAAATGCTGGACGGTTCCATTGATAACTTCAACAAAGCGATGGATATGATAATCGGTGATTTTGATGAAAAAACTTTTAACGAAGTGGAAGAGGAAGAATCGAGGATCGACTATCTGGCAGACTGCGTGAGTAACTATATGGTACAGCTCACGCCCCATATCAGCGATGAACTGCATATTCAGATACAGGATGAATACTATAAACTGGTCACGGAGTTTGAAAGGCTGGGGGATCATGCGGTGAACATTGCCGAATCGGCCCGGGATCTGCATAACCAGAATACCACGCTGTCAGGCATTGCCAAACAGGAGATGGTGGTGGCCAGGGAGCTTCTTCTTCAGATATTCGATTTTACCCGATTCGCGTTTTTAAAGCGTAATGCTGACGCTGCCAGACATATCGAGCCGTTGGAAGAGGTGGTGGATGATATGGTGAGCACACTGCATGAAAACCATCTGGCTAGACTGCGTGAGGGCAAGTGTACTCTGGCTTCGGGAATAGTATTTATGGAGCTGCTGAATAATATTGAGAGGATCTCAGACACCTGTTCCAATATAGGAGTAGCCACCATAGCCCGTATCCATCCTGAAATGGCCAATCAGACTCACAAATATATTTCTTCACTGCATCAGGGAGATGACGCGGATTATAATCTGCAATACAATTCGGCGCGTATTAAATATTTCGACAAGCTTGGCGAAGTGGAGGAAAAATTTGGCGACGGGATAGCTGACAGCTGATGCGATACCCCGTATTTAGGGGTTTAAGCATGATTTAAGTTTTCAGATTAGCTTTGACTTGTTTTGATAAATGTGATATACTTTTTTCATTCCACAGGGGATGGAGGTAGCAGTATGGAAGAGCTCATCAAGAAGCTTAATTCGGATCTTGCTTTGGAGGTTATGGCCAGAGAGGATGCCAGACGTTCTTACAGAGGGGAAGTTGAAAACGAGAAGCTGGCGTACTATACCGGAAGGATTGAGTATATTCAGTCTTTGATGGAGTATATAAAGAAAAGCAGCGTAAAAGCATAAGCAATACATAAAAGTGCGAAGGATGCGGTGCAGCATCTTTCGCACTTCATGATCGTCATCTTTTTTCTTATTCTAAATTCTTATTATTTTCCGGGAACTGATACAATCGAATAATTTTGGCATTAAAGATCGGTGAACCTGAAATGTTTCTTTCCGGAAGCATAATCGGCAACAGTATGTCCGTGACCGGTCAGAAGGTATTTGTAGGTGACGAGTCCTTCGAGACCTACAGGACCGCGCGCATGCAGTTTACCTGTGCTGATCCCGACCTCGGCGCCGAAGCCGTAACGATAGCCGTCGGCGAAACGGGTGGAGCAGTTACGGTAAACATTGGCCGAATCCACGAGACTGAAGAATATTGCGGCAGTTTCGTCATTATTTGTAATGATGCTGTCGGTATGGTGGGAACCATAGCGGTTAATGTGAGCTACGGCTTCACTGACCCCGTCAACTACTCTTGCGGACATGATGTAATCAAGGTATTCCGTATGGTATTCGTCAGGCGTGATAGTTTTATATGAAAGCGCTTCTCTGGTTTCATCATCGAGATAAGGGATCAACGAATCATCACCTCTTAAGCTGACATGAGCACTTTTTAGCGCGTCAAAAAGCTTCGGCATGAAATCAGGGGCGATCTCATAATCGACCAGAAGCATTTCCAGGGCATTGCAGACCGAGACATACTGCGTCTTGGCATCGATAAGACAGCGGATAGCCATATCCAGATCAGCGTCCTTATCTATGAACATATGGCATACGCCGTCTGCGTGCCCCATTACGGGGATGCGTGTATTATCCATTATGTAACGCACGAAGGAATTGGATCCCCTGGGGATCAGCAGATCTACATATTCATCACATTCAAGCAGTTCTTTGATCTGGGAGCGTTCCTCTGCCTGAGCCAGGCAGTTTTTGGGAAGGCCGGCTCTTACAGCCGCGTGATAAATGGTCTTGAAAAGCTCACGGTTGGTATTAACGGTTTCGGAGCCGCCCTTTAGCACTGCGCAGTTTCCGCTTTTAAGGCACAGCGTAGAGATTTGCACCAATGCATCGGGACGGGCTTCAAAGATAACGCCGATCACTCCTATAGGGCAGGATACACGCTTAAGAATGAGCCCTTCGTCGAGCTCGCGGTTCAGCTCGATATGACCCAAGGGATCGGGGAGTTCTATAAGGCTGGCAATGCCGTCCAAAACAGAACGCAGCTTGTCACTGTTGAACTTCAGGCGTTTGATCACGGGTTCGGGAAGGGAGTTTGCCTCTGCGTTGTCGAGATCGACCCGGTTGGCTGCAAATATTGCTTCGGCATTGTTTTCAAGCGCTTTGGATATCTCCTTAAGCGCGTTATTGCGAAGCTGCGTGTCGGTCGCTGCCAGTACCGGACTGGCTTCTTTCATTGAACGCATCAGTTCTTTCATGGGCATACCTCCGTATACTGTAATGTAGCAATGATAACATCTATTGGTAAAAAGTGCAATTATTACTTGAAAACTTTTATTTTCTGTCTTATGATATCGGGAGGGAACAGTGGGAATAAGAGACCATCTGTTAAAGTGCGCCGCCGTGATCTTGTTTTTGGCCGCAGGCACTATATACCTGTTTTTCGGACGCAGCGATGAACATGTCACCGAATTTGAGGTCCGGACTTCGATAAGCATTACGCCGTTTGAAACGATCGATGACAACATACTTCCGGAAAAAAATAAAGAACATCCGGATAGTAGTAAAGGACATCCGGAAAGTGTTACGGAGGAACCTGCCGTTCCCGGATCAAAAACAGGAGCCCTTGTCAATATCAATACTGCCGATGAGGCAGCTCTTATGACTCTTCCCGGGATAGGCAGCACGCGTGCTGCCGCCATTATTGAATACAGGGAGGCTGCCGGAGGGTTTGGCACGATAGAGGATATCATGAGGGTAAAGGGCATAAAGAACGGCATTTTTACTAAGATCAAAGATATGATAACTGTAGATTGAAACATATTACCGGCAATGTGATCGGAGGAATAAAATGGAAAAAAACATACTGGTTGTCGATGATGAGAAACTGATAGTAAAAGGGCTGAAACTGAGCCTGGAGCAGGAAGGCTATCACGTGGATTGCGAATATGACGGCGCTGCTGCCATAGAAGCCGTTAAACGCAAGGTTTACGATATGGTGCTTTTGGATGTTATGCTTCCAGTAATGACCGGATATGAGGTATGCGCCCAGATCCGTTCATTTTCAGACGTTCCGGTCATCATGCTCACAGCCAAGTCAGAGGATATCGACAAGATAATGGGACTTGAGTACGGTGCCGATGATTATATCACTAAACCCTTCAATATACTTGAAGTCAAAGCCAGGATCAAGGCGATATTCAGACGCAACGACAGAAAGAATACACCGGTATCGGAACAGAAGGTGTTCAGCTTTGATGAAATATCGCTTGACGCGGTTAAGCGTACGGTCAAGATCTACGGGAAAGAGATCAATCTGCGCGCGAAGGAATTCGATCTTCTCGAATTTCTGATGAGCCACCCGGAACAGGTATACAGCCGCGAAGAACTGCAAAAGGAAGTATGGGGCAGCGATTTCAAGGACGATCTGAGAACGGTTGATGTCCATATCAGGCGCTTGCGTGAAAAGATCGAGAATAATCCCGCCAGTCCCGAATACGTACATACAAAGTGGGGCGTCGGTTACTATTTTAAACATTAGTAAGGATAGGTAGTATGAAAGAAAAAAGCGGAAGCTTCAGGGAATATATCCACAGTATGCGTCTTCATATAGTGATGATCGTACTGTTTACGGGAGTATGCTGCGGCTGTGCTTTTTTCCTCGGCTCATCTTTTTATGTCAGGATGCGTCTGCTTTCGTTAAAAAACGAAAGTGTTGCGGACGATATCGGCAAGCTTACGGACAAAATGGCTCGAAATGCCTATACCGCAGCCTATGAGCTGAATCCGGATATCGGACGCGAGCTGCAGCTGATGGCTTCCTTTTACGATGGAAGGATCACAGTTACCGATGTCAGTCTTATGGTCATATTTGATTCCTATGGACTTGAAGACGGAAAATACCTGATCTCGACGGAAGCGATACAGGCTGTGCGCGGACAGTCGACCCTGACTCATGAAACCGGCAATGATGTTTATGAGCAGGTCGCCCCCATTTATGAAATAGCCGATGCCCAGCCGGGAAGCACCGACAGGATGGTGAGCGGCGTAGTGATCGTCAATTACTCTGTCGTGCCGGAAATGGCCCTTGCGCATGATCATAACATGATGCTGACAGTGCTTTCGGTTATGATCTTTATGCTGATCTCAGTACTGGGGATATTATTTGCCAGAAGGCTTACCGAACCTCTCAATACAGTGACGCAGACTCTGGACAATGTTTCGGAAGGCTACAATAACGAAAGAGTTGATCTAAAGGGATACACCGAGATAATCCGTATCTCGGATTCCATCAATAACATGCTTGAACGCATGGACAGTCTGGAAAATTCACGCAAAGAATTCGTTTCAAATGTTTCCCATGAACTTAAAACTCCGATAGCATCGATAAAAGTACTTTCGGATTCACTGCTCGCTTCACCTGACGCTCCGATAGAGATGTACCGTGAATTCATGGCGGATATCAATACCGAGATCGACCGTGAAGCGACCATAATCAATGATCTGCTTGCATTATCAAAGCTTGAAGATAAAAACTCTGATATGCATATTGCTCTGGTCAGCATCAATGAGCTTTTGGAGCTTCTCCTGAAACGGTTAAAACCGATTGCGGGTCAGGCGGGCGTAGAGATGATATTTGAGAGCTACAGGGAGGTTGAGGCCGAAGTTGACGAGGTTAAGCTGACGCTGGCTCTGTCAAATATCATTGAAAACGCGATCAAATATAACAAAGAAAAAGGAACGGTCAAGATATTCCTAAATTCAGATCATAAGTACTTTATCATAAGGATCAGCGACACCGGTATCGGAATACCGCAGACCGAACTGGAGCATATTTTTGACAGGTTTTACCGTGTGGACAAGATGCGCTCACGCGAAACCGGCGGGACGGGTCTGGGTCTGGCTATAACAAAGAGCATAGTACTGATGCATCACGGAACCGTACGCGTAGAAAGTGTCGAGAACGAGGGCGCTTCATTTACGGTAAGGATACCGCTTAAGCTTGTCCCGGAACAGTAACGTAAAAAGTTGAAAAAGGAAAAACAGATGTACGGATTTACAGTAAAAAAAGCAGCGGCTGTATTCTTGCTGCTGGCTCTGGTATGTAATCTGGCCGGGTGCGCTTCCAGGCCGAAAGTCTATGAGGATGGCTTCAAGATATACAGAATGAATGCGGGAGTGGACACTCTGGTGTGGGAACTGGCTGACCATGCGGATGCAACGGATATTGACGGAGCACTGGCACTGCTTGCTTCTGAGCCGTCCGATCCGGATATGCTGAAGCTGATCCCGGACGGGGTGGAAGTGCTGGACTGGTATTTCGGAGAGGACGGACAGCTGGTGCTTGATTTTAATCAGCTGTACCAGAATATTGACGGAGTTGCCGAGCTTTTGTGCAGAGCAGGAGTGGTAAAAACACTTTGTCAGATCGAATCAACGGAGTATGTTGAGTTTTATGTCGAAGGTCAGCCCTTTACCCTTCCGAACGGACGTGCAGTAGGGCTTATGAACTCGGCTGATTTTATAGACAATACCGGAACCGATACAAAATTCAGCCAGATCGTCAATATAACCGTTTATTTTGCCAATGAGACCGGAGATATGATGTCCGAATCCCTGCTCAGAGTAGAATATGACGGTCAGAAGACGCTGGAGGAGATCGTGCTTTATGAGCTTTCAGAAGGACCTCTTGATGCCCAGACAGGGCTGTATCCCGTAATGCCTGAAGGAACTGCGGTAAACAAGGTCAGCACCAGAGACGGGATAGCTTATGTTGATCTTAATCAGGCTTTTTTAAATGGCAGGGATGGAGTTTCGGATGAGGTAACAGTTTACAGTATAGTAAATTCACTGGTTGACATATCATATATCACAAAAGTACAGTTCCTGATTGACGGAAGCGCTGCCAAAAATCTGGGAAGTGTTTCCCTGACGGGACTGCTTGACAGGAGACCGGAGCTGATCACGACTGAAAAGGCAGTGGAATAAAGGCTGGTGATGATGTATTGAATGATTTTGAAAAAATACTGTGCAGGCCATGCGTGGTATTTTTGGCGGGGTATATGGCAGGGGTATACGGAGCCTGCAGATGCGGACCGCCTCTCACAGCCATGTTTACGGGTTTGTGCCTGGCTGCGGGACTGATACTGTTATGTGCCGATATATTCAGGAAGCGTATACCGCTTAAACGTATGGTGTTTTATCTTTCGGTCTGGTCTTTGATCGTACTGTTTGTGCTGACCGGATACGAAAGAACCTGTACGGTATTAGAAAAAAGCCCGTTAAAAACCTGTCTTGACAGATCTGTACAGGCAAAGGTTCATGGTACTGTTACTGATATATCATTAAGAACGGACGGCTATCTTATCACGATTTCCAATTCTAACGCCTCATTCGACGGCGATACGTTTGATTCTGAAAAGATCCATTTATACACAGACAACAGAATAGAAGCAAATGGCCTGATCGGCAGCAAGATCACGGCCGAAGGCAGATTATATCCGTTTGAAGCGGCCACGAATCCCGGCCAGTTTGACAGCGACGCGTATTACTCGGCCAGAAAAGTGGATGCAAAGATGTATGTGTCGGAAGTGGCTGTATCCGGAAGTGATGCTTATTCGGCATCCTTAAAACTGTATTATGGCCTTTTAAACATGCTCTGCGGGTTTCGTATGCGTGTTTCGAAAGGGCTGTACAGTGTCCTGCCCGAAAAGGAGGCCGGAACCCTTTCGGCTATGCTGCTGGGGGAACGGGGGCTCATAGACAGCGATATCAGGAAGCTGTACTCACAGGGCGGTATAGCTCATATACTGAGCATATCGGCATTGCACGTGACACTGATCGGAATGGGACTGTTCAGGCTTGTCATGCTGATCACAAAGAACAGGAGGACAGCATGTGCCGCAACGGTTGTTATTTCGGTAACATATTGCATAATGACCGGTTCTTCCGTTTCAACCGTAAGAGCGGTTGCCATGCTGTGCGTAAATATGCTGGGAAAGTTCTTCCTTCGTGCTTATGACGATGTTAGCGGATGTGCTTTTTCAGGACTTCTGATCCTGGCAAAACAGCCGCTGTATATGTTTGACGCGGGAACGCAGCTGTCTTTCACAGCGGTTTTGGGTATTATCGTCATGAAGTGGCTCATTGAAAAGCAGAAAATAAAAAATCCGTTTCTCCTGGCTTTTCTGCCGTGTCTTTCTGTATTTATATTTACTATGCCGGTTGTGATGAATACATATTACGAGATCTCTGTATATTCGCTGTTGATAAACCCGGTCATACTTGTATTTATGACTATGCTTCTGGTGTCGGGCATGATCTGCGGTACACTGACTGCCGTATGGGCTTCGGGAATGGGAGCTGCCCTGTTTTTCGCAGGTCCTGTTTATTATATCCTGAGGCTGTATGAAGAAATTTGTGAATTTGAAACAGAACTTCCTTTTTCCAAGATCGTGACAGGGGCGCCAACCCATGCAGGAGTGATCGTGTATTATCTTGCGCTTGTTTTTGCGGTGTATGTGCTGATAAAAATAAAAAAGAAGCAGGGGTTACTGCTGTTGGCGGCATGCTGCGTGATCTTTATCAGACAGCCCGGACCGTCTGTGGAGATCGATTTTCTGGATGTGGGCCAGGGCGATTGTGCCTATATGTGCCGTGAAGGGGTTACAATTCTTTCGGACGGCGGTTCTTCCAATGTTTCGAATGTAGCCCGGTACAGGATCATCCCGTTTTTGAAATATAAAGGCGTCCACAGGCTCGATACGGTCATGATATCACATCTGGACGCGGATCACATAAACGGGATAATTGAAATGCTGAAGGAAGGATACCCCCGGATCGGTTGTATAATAGTTCCGTATAACGCCGATAAAGGGCATGAAGTATTTGAACTTGCCAGAAATTCGGGAATTAAGGTCGAATGGGCGTGCAGCGGGGAAAAGTATGGAGAAGACGGCAGGATCAGTGTCCTGGCGCCGGATATGGGACGGGTTTATAAGGATGGCAATGAAGGGTCTCTCGTGGCTCAAACCTGCCTTAAGGACTTCGGAGTACTGTTCACGGGCGATTCCGGAGCAGACAGCGAAGCCGCCTATGCTGTAAAAACAGACGCTGAAAAAGTAACGGTATTAAAAACGCCGCATCACGGAAGCAAATATTCATCATCCAGGAAGCTGCTTGATTTGATACACCCGGTAGTGGCCGTTATTTCATGCTCAAAATACAATACCTATGGCCATCCTGCGCCGGAAACACTGGAAAGGCTGGAAAAAACAGGGACGACCGTATTTACCACGCCGGAATGCGGTATGGTGAGTGTGAGCTATGATGGAGGAAAAGTGTTCAGGGTAAGGACATTTAAGGAAAAGGAGGATAATTGACAGCCGGGGGTTTTGATATTATACTCATCAGCGGACGATCATTTGTGTCTCTGAAAAAGGGTGGCGATAATGAAGAATATTGATAAAGACATCAAAGACAGGAATTTTAAAAGAGTCTATCTGCTCTACGGCAGCGAAAGCTATCTTATCATTGAATACAGAAATAAGCTGAAGGCTGCCGTCACGGGAAATAGTCCGGATAATATGAACTACGCGGTGTATAACGGCAGCAACGGTATCGATGAAAGGGAGCTTTACGACAGTCTGATGAGTTTTCCGTTTCTTGCCGAATACAGACTGGTAGTGGTTGAAGAAAGCGGTATGTTCGGAAAGGATAATGATCTGGCCGAGATCATTTCGCAGATACCGGACTCCACAGTGCTAATCATGGTGGAAAAGGAAGCGGACAAGCGGACCAAGTTGTATAAGGCTGTTCAAAAGTACGGATACGCGTGTGAGTTTTCCACGCCGAAGCCGGAAGAGCTTGAAACGATCCTGGGAAATGTGTTTAAGGAAGCTGGTAAAAAGCTGTCCAGCCATACTCTGTCCTTTTTTGTCGAATACGTCGGGGGCGATCTGTTTCACTTAAGGACAGAAGCCGATAAACTGATAGACTATACCTGCGGGAGAGCAGAGATAACACAAAAGGACATAGAGGCGATCTGTACCATGCAGATAGAAAAAAAGATATTTGATATGGTTGATAATCTGATCGCGCACAACCGTTCCGGCGCCATGAAAATGTATTTTGATCTTATAGCCATGAAAGAGGCGCCTTTGGGCATATTACGTTTTCTGATGAGCCAGTATAATTCATTGCTCCTGATAAGAGACGGGATGGACAGAAATCTCTCCGACGCGCAGATCGCGTCTGAGTCAAAGCAGGCTCCGTGGCAGGTGAAACGCAATAAACAAAGAATCAGGGATTATACCAGGAACAGGCTGCTTAAGTGCCTGGTGCTCATGACCAATACCGAAGAGCAGATAAAAACGGGAAATCTCGATGAAAAAGCGGGAATTGAAATTTTACTTGCAAATCTTTCGGCTATATAGTATAATGTTCGTCGTGTCCGAAAGCTATTCGGATTTACCCGGAAAATACCCAAAGCAGTGAAGACGCTCATGATCTGTGCAGGTTGAAGATGGCTTTCCGGCCGTAATGGAGTGGTATCGAAGTGGTCATAACGGCCCTGACTCGAAATCAGGTAGGCGGCAACGTCTCGTGGGTTCGAATCCCACCCACTCCGCTAAGAAACTGTTACAAAACCGTTGAATACAGCCCCCCAATTGTATCTACGGCCTTGCGACAGTTTCTTTTTTTGTGTTGCATTGCATCAAGAAAAGTGTTATATTAATCTGTAAAGATTTTTTCAAAGGGGGATATGATCATGGAAAAGAAAAATATCGACTGGGCAAATCTGGGATTCGGATATGTTCAGACAGACAAAAGGTATGTTTCAAACTATAAGGATGGAGCATGGGATGCGGGAGAGCTGACCTCGGACGCCAATGTGGTCATCAGCGAGTGTGCAGGTGTTCTTCAGTACGCGCAGACTGTTTTCGAGGGACTCAAGGCATATGAGACGCAGGATGGACATATAGTCTGCTTCAGGCCCGATCTTAACGCAGAACGTATCGAGTGCAGCGCCAAGAGACTTGAGATGCCTGTATTTCCCAAGGATCGTTTTATTACGGCGGTAGAAGAAGTCGTTAAGGCCAATACTGCTTTTGTTCCGCCTTATGGCAGCGGCGCCACCTTCTATCTTCGTCCTTACATGTTCGGAACGAATCCCGTTATAGGTGTTAAGCCTGCTACAGAGTATCAGTTCAGAATGTTCGGAACTCCTGTCGGCCCTTATTTTAAGGGAGGAGCAAAGCCCCTTACCATTAAAGTGAGCGATTTTGACAGAGCTGCACCGAGAGGAACTGGTCATATCAAGGCGGGACTTAACTATGCCATGAGTCTTCATGCCATTGTTACAGCGCATGAAGAAGGATATGATGAAAATATGTACCTCGATCCCGGAACCAGAACCAAGGTTGAAGAGACCGGCGGCGCCAATTTCCTCTTTGTGACCAAAGATAACAAGGTCGTTACGCCTAAGTCTGACAGTATACTTCCTTCGATAACCAGAAGGTCTCTGGTGATCGTAGCTAAGGAATATCTGGGGCTGGAAGCTGAAGAGAGAGAAATAACTCTGGAAGAGGTCAAGGACTTCGCGGAATGCGGACTGTGCGGTACCGCAGCTGTTATCTCTCCTGTTGGCAAGATCGTTGATCACGGCAAAGAAATAGCGTTCCCGAGCGGAATGCAGGAGATGGGACCTGTTACGAAGAAGCTCTATGACACACTGACAGGTATCCAGATGGGCAGGATCGAAGACAAGTTCGGATGGGTACATCGTATACTGTAATCGTAACAGAGGCATAAAACGCCCGGCATAGAGATTTTTGGAATTTGCCATGGAAGGAGGCCGGCATGGGTATCAGTACTCAGGTGTGTGAAAGATGCGGACGCATGTTCAACTATGCCGGCTTTGGCAATCCTTTCTGCCCTTCCTGTAAGTCTGTAGATGCCGAGGAGTTTGACAAGGTCAGGGATTATCTGGTGCATAACGGAGCAGCCAATATGTATGAGATATCTGAGGCTACCGGTGTGTCAGAAAAAACGATACGCAGGTATCTGACCGAAAGCAGGCTTGAAATACCCGAAGGTTCACCGATATATATCAAATGTGAAAGCTGCGGATGTGATATCCGCTCGGGAAGATACTGTCCCGATTGCGCGGGAAGACTCAGTAAGGAACTGAATATGAGTTACCAGTCATTTGTGGGTGAAAAACCCAAGGTGGTAGCTGTGAATAACACTGGCAAGATGCATTTCTTTAAGCCTGAACGTGATTAATACTTTTTTCCGGAGGTAATTGATTGGTGTCAGATTATTTGATTGTGACAGATGCTACGGCGGATCTGCCGGTTGAGATCACCTCGAAGCTCGGGATCAAAGTCGTTCCCATGAGTTTTATGCTGGGAGACAGGGAATACCTGTTTCATCCCGGCAGTACCGGAATTTCACTTGATGAGTTTTATGAGGCGATCGACGGTGGTACACCTGTTTCCACCAGTCAGATCGGACCGTCTGCGTATGTTGAGTTTCTGGAACCTTTTCTTAAAGAGAACAAAGACATAATATATATCTGCTTTTCATCCGGCCTCAGCGGGTGCTACGGAGCATCTGTAGTCGCTGTTGATTCACTCCGTGAAAAGTATCCCGAGAGGCGTATCACTACTATTGATTCGCTGTGTGCTTCCATTGGTGAAGGTATGCTGGTATATCTGGCTGCTTTGAGACTTGTGGAAGGAATGAGCTATGATGAAATGCTCACTTATATAGAGAATACCAGACATAAGATATGCCATTGGTTTCTGGTCAAAGATCTGAACCAATTGAAGAAAGGCGGACGCATCAGTCCGCTTGAGGCCGCGCTCGGAACCACACTTGGCATAGTTCCGATCATAAGCACCGATTGTGAAGGAAAGCTGACGGTTATTTCCAAGATACACGGACTTAAGAAAGCGATCAGGTATCTGATAGACAGATTGCGTACAGATTCCTTCGACAAGCCCGCGAAGCAGGCTTTCATAGGACACGGGCATTGTCCCGAATACGCGAAAATGCTGGAAGAGACTATCCTCGCTGAGGGATTGGCGAGTGAGACCAGAGTGTTGCAGATCGGACCGGTCATCGGTTCCCACGTGGGCTCAGGAATGTGCGCCGTCGTATTTGAGGGAGAGCAGGATTAAAATTGGGCAACAAAGTATTTTACCGGAAAAAGGTTTAAGTATGGATGGAAAGATCATCGGAATTAATTCTCCGGCGGATTTTAAAAAACCGGAGGAATTATATGATGTCCTGATAAAACGTATCAGGCAGTACCACCCTTCAGAGGGTCTGGAGGTGATTGAGAAGGCTTACCGTCTGGCCATGGAAAAGCATGAAGGCCAGAAAAGAAAATCAGGTGAGCCTTATATCATTCATCCTATTTGTGTTGCCATTATTCTGGCCGATCTGGAGCTCGATCTGGAGAGTATAGCCGCGGGACTTCTTCATGATGTGATCGAGGACACGGATTATACCGAAGAAGAGATGACCGTTCAGTTCGGTCAGGAAATAACATTGCTGGTAGACGGCGTTACCAAGCTGACTCAGATCAATTACGCGGCAGACAAGGTGGAGATGCAGGCTGAGAATCTGCGCAAGATGTTTCTGGCAATGGCAAAGGATATCAGGGTCATTTTGATCAAGCTTGCCGACAGACTCCATAATATGCGTACGATGCAGTACCAGCCACCGAACAAGCAGTATGAAAAGTCCAAGGAGACCATGGACATATATTCCCCCATAGCTCAGAGACTGGGTATCAGCAAGATCAAAATTGAACTTGACGATCTGAGCCTGCAGTACATAGAACCGGAAATGTATAAGCAGCTTTCCGCGGATGTTGCCCAGAAGCTGGACGAAAAGGAAAACTTTATCAACGAACTGGTAGAGGAGGTTGGCGAACATATAGAGGACGCCAATATCACCGCAAAAGTCAACGGAAGGGTCAAGCATCTGTTTTCTATCTACAAGAAAATGGTGACTCAGAACAAGACCCTTGATCAGATATATGACCTGTTTGCTATACGTATCATTGTCAAGGATATTAAGGACTGTTACGCGGCACTGGGTGTGATACACGAGATGTACAAGCCTGTTCCCGGCAGGTTCAAGGACTACATTGCCATGCCCAAGCCCAACAAGTATCAGTCGCTGCATACCACGCTCATCAGCTCTACGGGACAGCTCTTTGAGGTTCAGATACGTACCCAGGAGATGCACCGTATCGCGGAATACGGTATCGCGGCTCATTGGAAATACAAGGTTGATCCGGACGGCAAGCTTTCACCCGATTCCGAGGAGGAGAAGATAAGCTGGCTGCGTGAGATTCTGGAATGGCAGCAGGATCTTTCCGACAACAAGGAATTTTTAAATCTGCTGAAGGATGATCTTAACCTGTTTTCTGACAGTGTTTTCTGCTTTACACCGAATGGAGAAGTCAAAAACCTTACAGTTGGTTCTACTCCGGTGGACTTTGCCTACAGCATCCACAGCGCGGTAGGCAACCGCATGGTGGGAGCGCGTGTCAACAATAAGATCGTTCCGATCGATTATGAGATCCAGAACGGTGACCAGATAGAGATAATTACTTCCCAGAATACAAAGGGTCCTTCCAGGGACTGGCTCAAATTTGTAAAGACCACACAGGCCAAAAACAAGATAAACCAGTGGTTCAAATCCGAGTTCAAGGAAGAGAACATACAGCGCGGTAAGGATCTGTTCGCTGTTTACTGTAAGTCAAAGGCGATCAATCCGTCCGACCTGCTTAAAACCGAATACCAGGAAGCGGTATTAAAAAAATACGGATATCGCGACTGGGATTCCATTTATGCCGCCATAGGCCACGGAGGGCTTAAGGAAGGTACCATAGTCGGAAAGCTTCAGGAAGAATACGAGAAGCATAACAAAAAGGAAATGACCGACTCCCAGGTGCTTGACGCCATCACCGAGATGACGCAGGAAAAGCGCCATAATGTCAACACCAGAGGCAGTATCATTGTTCAGGGAATTGATGATATAGCGGTACATTTTTCAAGATGCTGTTCTCCGGTACCCGGAGACGAGATATGCGGTTTTGTGACCCGCGGCAGAGGAGTTACCATACATCGCACCGATTGTACGAACATAATACATCTTTCTGAGGAAGAACGAAGGCGCATAGTTCCGGCAGAATGGAATGAACAGGCCGGAACTGCCTCAGGAGAGCTGTTCTCGGCGGAGATCAATATATACGCGAACAACAGACCCGGAGTATTGCTGGCTATTTCGAAGATCCTTACTGAAAACGATATCGATGTTACTTCCATGAATGTCAGGACCAGCAAACAGGGAACCGCGACCATTACCATGGGCTTTAATATCAGGGATAAGGAGACGTTGCGCTCGATAGTGGCAAAGCTCAGGAATGTGGATAATGTGTTGGATATTCAGAGGGGCGGAGAAATAGGTTAGTCGAGCGAGAAAACTGACGCCCCTCAAGCAGATTGCGCGAGAGTGCGCAATCTGTCACGATGTGTTAATTCGAGCGAGGGGGCGGAGAAATAGGTTAGTCGAGCGAGAAAACTGACGCCCCTCAAGCATATTGCGCGAGAGCGCGCAATATGTCATGATGTGTTAATATGAGCAAGGGGGCGGAGAGATTGGATAATATTATTATCTGTGTATTTCCTGTAGGGATAGTGGAGACGAACTGCTATATTGTCTATGATAAGGCAGCCGGGAACGGAAAATGCGTGATCATTGATCCCGGTGATGAAGCACAGAAGATCTGTGAGAAATTTGAAACCGAGGGATTGCAGCCGGAAGCTGTGCTGCTTACTCATGGGCATTTTGATCATATATGGGCAGTTGCAGGATTGAAGGAAAAATATCCCGATATAAAGATTTACGCGAGCAAAGATGAAGAGGAGCTTCTGCGTGATCCCGAACTGAACGCGTCTGCGTTGATCAGGCATCCGATGACGGTAGAGGCGGATGTTCTGCTTGATGACGGTGAAGTATTTGAAACAGCCGGACTATCGTTTAAAAATATCGCTACTCCCGGGCATACGGTCGGGAGCACGTCGTTTTTACTGGAGAATGCACAAAAGCTCTTCTGTGGTGATACTCTCTTTGAAAATGGCGTGGGCAGAACAGATCTGCCTACGGGAGACAGAGATGTTCTGAAAAAGTCCATTGAGAAGCTGGTGAAACTGCCTGATGAGACGGTTTGTCTGCCCGGTCACGGAAGACCTACCACCATCGGAAGGGAAAAAGATATAGTTCAATATATTTGATACGGACATTTGATGACTAAGAATGATGTGAGCCTTAAGATCAACGGACTTGACTTCAGGCAGGATGTGGAACCTTTGATAAAAGAATTCTTTCCGGGGTTAATGCATGACGGAAAGGTGGAAATAAGCATATCGGCAGGGGAGCATGCATTCGATATTGCTGTGTGTATCAGAAAGAACCCAGATGAAGACATCCTCTGCGACGGCATAAAAGATGAGACGGTTGATTTTTCTTCGGAAAATGATCCCAAGATCCGTCACAGAGACTACAGGAACCAGCTTTTGAGAGGATTATACAGGATCCTTTCACATCTGACGGGGCAGGAGCTTCCCTGGGGGATTCTGACCGGCGTTCGTCCGACCAAGCTGGTCTATGAGAGGATAGAAAGAGGAGAGGCTGCGCCCTGGCGTTTTCTGGAGCAGAATTATTACTGCTCTCATGACAAATCGGTCCTGGCGTCGCTGATCGCTGCTACGGAGTATCGTCTGCTGGAGGATATGGATTATAAAAACGGATACAGCCTGTATGTGGGTATTCCGTTTTGTCCCAGCATCTGCAATTACTGTACCTTCGGTTCTCATCCGATAAAAAACTTTCAAGACTGCGTGGAACCATATATCGAGGCACTTGAAAAAGAGATCTCGTACTCAGCCACGTATTTTCATGATATCCGGCTGAAAACGGTTTATATCGGCGGTGGTACACCAACTGCCATAAGCGCCGGGCAGCTGGCGCGTGTCATTGATTGCATAACCGGTCATTTTGATATGAGCGATGTCAGGGAGTTTACTGTTGAGGCCGGAAGACCGGACAGTATCGACCGGGACAAGCTCAGAATGCTTAAAAGCAGAAATATCGGCCGCATTTCCATAAATCCCCAGACATTCGTACAGAGGACTCTCGACCTGATCGGAAGGGAACATACCGCTGAGCAGGTGGTTGCTGCTTTTGAAATGGCCAGGGAAGAAGGATTTGACAGTATAAACATGGACCTGATAGCCGGACTTACGGGTGAGAGCGCGGCGGACTTTATGGTAACGCTGGAGAATGTAAGCAGGCTTGCCCCGGACAGTGTGACCGTTCATACACTGGCACGTAAACGGGCAGCCAGGATCACTATGAATCCTGAGCTCTATGAAGGGTATGAGAGCCGTGACACTGACAAAATGCTGGATGCTGCGGCGAGGCAGCTGAAGGAGGACGGATATGCGCCTTATTACCTGTACAGACAGAAAAATATGACCGGTAATCTTGAAAATATCGGATACTCCAAACCCGGAAAAGAGTGCCTTTACAATATTCTGATCATGGAGGAAAAGCATCCGATCATAGCATGCGGCGCAGGCGCTTCCTCGAAGTTTGTAAGAGAGGGGCAGGGACGTTTCGGCAGGGTTGAAAATGTTAAAAACGTCAGGGAATATATAGCCAGAATAGATGAAATGATTGCGAGAAAGCGTGATTATAAATTATGATACTTCAGATTGAGAAATATACTTCATTGTTCAATATAGAAGGCGCTTTTGAAGATGATATACGCGATGCCATCAATCATGGATGTTTTGTCGGTAACCTTGCGTACAGGCTTGCTCATGTAATGCATTATGATGAGGAGTTCTGCAATCTGGTCGCGGACGCCGGGATGCTCCACGATATCGGAAAGCTTCGTCTGGAAGACGGTTTGTACAGTAAGAGCGAGGATATGCTGAAAATGGAAGAAATGAAGTATATCCGCATGCATCCTACACTTGGGTATGAACTTCTGTGCGAGCACAGGATAGGTAATAACGAGCTCAGGCAGGCAGTTTATCATCATCATGAAAACTATGACGGATCAGGGTATCCTGATAATATCAAAGGTGAAGAGATACCCCTCGGTGCCAGGATCATCAGGATTTGCGATGTTTATTCAGCTCTGGTGTCTGTAAGACCGTATCGTGAGGCATATGATAAAAATACGGCTATGGAGCTGATGATAGACGAAGTAAAGAATTTTGATATGCGTCTGTTCCTCGGATTTATGGAACTTACTCATGAGGAAAGCTTCTATGAGATAGACCAGCTGGCTGCGGAATTTAACCGCCAGGGCGGTCAGGGGCAGTCGGATACAGGCCGGGAAGTGCAGATACTCAAGCTGAGGACGAGATATATCTGACATCAGTATTATCAGATGAAAGACAGGATATGTTTATTCCTGAGGTAATAAACAGTAAACGGAGGAAAAGGGAATGATCACACAGAGACCGAAGGGAACGCAGGACTGGTACGGACGCAATATGGAGCTGCGTACGGAGATTGAAAGGATAGGAAGGGAACTGGCTGCTTCATATAATATCAAGGAGATCATTACGCCCGTATTTGAACATACGGTATTATTCGCGCGAGGAGTCGGAGAAACGACGGATGTTGTACAGAAGGAAATGTACACGTTCAACGACAAGGGAGACCGCAGTATCACGCTTAAACCCGAAGGTACGGCGGGAGCGATAAGAGCGTATCTTGAAAACAGCATGTATGCCGAGCCGGCGCCCACCAAGCTTTTTTACGTAACTCAGGCTTTTCGTTATGAGCAGCCTCAGAGCGGAAGACTGCGCCAGCATCATCAGTTCGGCGTGGAGATGATCGGTTCTGAAAGCCCTTTGTGTGAAGTGGAGCTGATCTCGTTTTTGAACGCATTTATAGGCAGACTCGGGCTTAAAAAGATCAAGCTGCATATCAACAGCATAGGCTGTCCCAAGTGCAGAAAGACTTATAACGATGCACTGGTTTCTTATCTGTCCGCCTATGAGGGAGAGCTGTGCGGAACCTGCAGGGAAAGGATGAAAAAGAATCCTTTGAGGGTTATCGACTGCAAGGTGCCGTCATGTAAGGAAATAGTCAAAAATGCGCCCCGGACCGTCGAGTATCTGTGCGATGAGTGCAAAGAGCATTTTGAAGAGCTTAAAAGCCTGCTCGATACCATGAATATCCCTTACGAGATCGATACCGGCATAGTCAGGGGACTTGATTATTATACCAAGACCGTTTTTGAATTTGTGAGCGAGGATGGTTTTACGCTCTGCGGTGGCGGAAGATATGACGGGCTGGTTCGTGAGATCGATGAAAAACAGGATATTCCGGCGGTCGGATTTGGATGTGGCATAGAAAGGATCATTTATTTCCTTGAAAAAGAAGGCGTGGAGCTGATCGGAACTTCCAGACCGAAGCTTTATGTAGGCCTGCTGGGAAAGGAAGTCCGTCCGGAAGGTTATAAACTGGTCAGAAATCTTCGTGAGGCAGGGATCGTTACCGAAACCGATTATATGGACCGTTCTGCCAAAGCCCAGATGAAGTACGCCAATAAGATCGGAGCCGAATACGTGATAATGCTCGGATCAGACGAACTGATAAGCGGCATGGTCAGGTTAAAGAACATGAGCGATGGGACGGAGAAGGAAATCGGGATCGAACAGGTACTTTATGAGATGAGTTTGATCTGAGAAAATGATGGCAGCCTTTTGACTGTCATCTTTTTTTGAGCTAACCCCCTGCGGAATTAATAATTTTAGTGAAATAACATGAACACTATGATAGAATAGGAATAGTGAAATTTGACAAGGATATACATAAATTCAGTGTATATGCCAAGTTCCTGTATACAATGCTTCCAAAGGGTATGATATTTGAGAAAGTGAGATCATGAATGATGCATATCTATGTTGATTTTGACGATTGCCTGTGCGAGACAGGAAGGGCCTTTTCAAAGCTTGCTATAGAAATGTTCAATAAGCATGTTCCTTATGAGCGGATTCAATATTTTGAACTGGACAGGTCTTTTGATCTGGATGAGGAACAATACTAGCGGTTTATGCTTCGGGGGCACGAGCCGGAGATACAGTTGTCGTTTGATGAGACGCCGGGAGCCGCGAAAACCATAAACGAATGGATTTCCTGCGGGCATGAGGTATCGGTCATTACCGGCCGTCCATCAAGCGTTTACGAGCCATCACGTATATGGCTGGATGAGCATGGACTTAAGAACGCCAAACTGTACTGTCTCAATAAATATGGAAGGGATCACTATATCAAAAACAGTAACAGCACTCTTGAACTTGAAGACTATTACAGGATGAAATTTGATTACGCAATTGAGGATTCTCCAAATGCGTTCAGATTTTTTGAACATCTGCCGGAACTTAAGGTTCTGGTGTTTGACAGACCGTGGAACAGAGAATGTGATTTTCCGAACGGAAACTATCAAAGATGCTCCGATTGGGAAAGTATCCGCAAGATTGTTACAGGTGAGTGAGCTTGCGGAAATAAAGCATCATAATTCGGTCGTGCAACTATGTATTCTTTCCCTAAAATGTTGTAAACTGTTTTCACAACAATAAAACAACCGCATCTGAAAGGAGGGGAGATCATCATGGGAGTATTTTCAAAGGTTCACAGATTCCGCGAGGCGGGAGAAGAAGCCAATATCTACAATGTAGAGAATTATGGAGCTCCCGCGTATTCGCTGTTTACCAGTACCAAGGTGTTTACGCTGCATCATCATATCGATATTACGGATGCGAACGATAACATCGTTTATCAGTCCAGATCGAAGGCTATCTCACTGCATGATAAGACTGATGTTTTCCGGGCATCCGGCGAGCCGATAGCTCATATTGAGCGTAAGTTGATCTCTTTACATGAGAGACATTTCGTTAAGATGTCAGACGGAATGAAATTCGAGCTCTCAAACGAGCTATTCCATCTCATTAAGGATATCACGAATATAGAAGGACTCGGATGGCAGCTGCGCGGCAATATCCTCGGACTTAATTTTGAACTTGTTGACACTGATGGAAGCGTAATTGCCGTGATCGGCCAGAAGATGTTTTCTATCCATGACAAGTATTGCATCGATATTTATAAAAAAGAGTACGAGGAGATCGTTATCGCCATACTGGTAACATTGCAGCATATGAACAGAGACAGAGCCGCCGCGGCTTCGGGCGGTAGCGGCGCAGCTGGAGGCTCATCGGGAGGCTGATGAAAAACACATTCCGTTGCCCCGAATAGTGTCAATAGTTTAGTGCTCGAAAAAAAGATGGCAACCACTTGGCTGCCATCTTTTGTCGAGCGCGAGACGGGGATATCGAACAATCTCTAGCGCTTAAAACCCGCATAGAAAGGAGCTTTCCGGCGCATCCTCTAAAAGTGTAATCAAAAGTGTAATCAAAAAAATCAGTTATATAATTTCAGTTCGGGA
>JAILRI010000242.1 GCA_024698555.1 Lachnospiraceae bacterium | reverse complement strand
AAAAAAGCGTACTATCGGCTGCTTTATGAAGAGCGGAACCGGCCTTACCGGAGCGACAAACTCCATGGTCTCAAAGCTGTCCATCTGCTTTTTTATATTATCCTCAGACAGCAATCTCTTGAATTCCTTATCAAACTCAGCAGCCAGCGCCTCCAGCGTTATTCCGTCATCGAAAACATGAGTCACGGTCACGCTGTTAAAAAAATTCCTCGCGGTCTGTGACGGGAAGTAATTACGCAGATTTACAGGTAAGGAAAGCGTTACCGGAAGATTACGCCTGCGTGGAGGCATATCATCGTGGATGGCAAGCATCCACGCGGCCCCTAAGTAGCTGGTCAGAGACACTTTGATCTCTTTTGCTTTCGGAAGGATCTGCGCCACAGGCATATGGATCTCGAAAAACTGCAGCTGATCGTATGGCAGCTTAAGTGTTCCCGGATGATATGCCCTGCCGCGGTCTTTGGTTTTAGTCAGACCCGGCTTACCGAAAAACTGCCTGTAGCTGTCCTGGCTTAAGTCATCCGTGGAGGCGCCCGAATGAACGGCTATCTCATCAAATTGGCCGGGATACTTAAGCTTAAGATAGTGCAGGACAATGATATTTAAGAACTCCATACCCCCGGTTCCGTCTGCTAGCGCATGGAACATTTCCAGATTGATACGCCTCCCGAAATAAGTCACCTGATAGTGCAGCATTGCCTTTGCCGGAACATACAGAAGCGGACATACACGGTCGTGTTCCTCGTTTACTTCCGGTGTTATGTCCGTATCCTCCATATAGTGCCAGAATATGCCTCTGCGTATCCTTACCTGCATCTGAGGTCTGTCCTGGATCGCCAGGAGCACAGCCCGCTGCAGGATTTCGGGATCTATGTTCTCTTTCAGCGTACAGCTTACGCGAAAGCTTCTGGTATCCCTTTTGGAAACCGTAGCCAGAAAGACCTTGGCAACATTATCTATTTTATACCAGTTTTCACTCTCCATTATCTGACTCCGTTTGATAAACAAGACCGCTTACATATTCCGCAAGTCTTATCATTGCGCGTTTGGCTATGGGTACAGGCATCTGCTGGTAAACATGCCAGCCATTCTCCTCGATATCGAGTATTGACCTGCCACCGGCGTCTATAATTCCTTCATGCAGCCGTATACTGTCATCGAGGAGTATCTCATTCCTGCCTGCCATGATCAGTGAAGGCGGAAGACATTTAAGATCTCCGAACAAAGGGCTGAACCTTGCTTCCCCGGGATCGCCCGCCCCCGCGATATAAGCTTTGGAAGCATCCGTCACATACTGCCGGGTAAGAATGGGATCAAGCTCTTTATTGTTCTCATACGAATCCGCCGTCCCCGTCATATCGGTCCAGGGGCTGAAGAGCAGAAGCGCTTTGGGAATGGGAAATCCGCTTTCCAGCAGCCTCTGGACCAGGCATAATACCAGATTTCCGCCTGCGGAATCGCCTGCTGCCAGAATATGATCCGGCTGGTACATCTCTCTGGTCAGATACGTCCAGAATTCCATGCTGTCATCAAGCGCCGCCGGATATGGATGTTCGGGAGCCAGCCTGTATTCATACGAATAAGTGGTAAAACCTGTGGCTATGGCCATCTTCGCGGCCAGAACCCTGGCATAACCAAGCCCTCCGCTTATGTATCCTCCACCGTGAGCGTAAAGGATCGCATAGCGGGGATTGTGGGCGTATACGGGTCTGATCGCTTCGCAACGGATATCACCCACATTGAAGGAGCTGATCTTTACATTGGCTTTGGGCGCGGTAAGACTTCCTGCCCTTTCAACTGCTTTTCTGTGATTTTTTAAGTCTGCCTCATTCACCGATCTTCCGGAGATCGAATTCACGGCTTTCATAGCTTTCATTAGCTGATCGTTAAATCCGGAAGAACCGGTGTGCTTATTCTGATTATGATTCATCTTCTGCTTTTCTGTCTTTTTCATGCGGTTTTTCCCAGACATCCCAGAACGCTTTGGCCATAAAGGCTGCGTATTCGTCCTTTAGCCCAAGTTCCCTGTCGATAAACTGTTTGCATTCATCTACGCTGTATATGCCATCTAAACGATTTCTTTCGATCTTTGAAATAAACCGGATCGCATGAAGACTTTTGGCCTGATTTACCTCTCTGGGAAACAGCGGCGCATAGGCCTCAAGCTTATCATTCCAATACTTGTCTTCGATATTTCCCAGAGTATCCCAATCATCATTTTCCTCGATCTCTCTGTCCATATCGACCTTAAACTGTCTCAGATTGGAAATAAACTCCTCTTCCCCGACCTGTTTGATCACTCTGTCTCTTAAAGCCTGCAATACATCAGCCTTAGTTCCCTTGAACTCCGGATTCAGAAAAGACTCTTCCACCTCGATAAAGCACTGCGGATACTTTTCCTTATATTTTTCCGATATGCACTGATATGCCCGGTCACTGTAATAATATACGCTTGCTTCGTTTCTGAAATCATAGAACGGTGAAAGAATGGAGAACATCCTTTTCATCACGGCTCCGGAAATGTCATCCGCCAGCAGATATCTGTATCCGGCACTGTATCCCGACTGAAAAGTACTGCTCTGGTTAATGTACCTGTTTCTTATTCCCATTCCGTAACCCATATGATACTCCATATAGTTCATGTGTCCGGAAATATATTTTTTGAGATCATCATCCAGGCTCCTTACGCAATCTATGGCGATGTTCAGGATCCATCTTTCCATGTTTTTATTATATCCCTCTTTACCGTCAAAATAGGCATCCTGCATCGCTACCGCGTTTTCATAGCATTTTTTGGCATCTTCAAAACCGCGCTTGTCCTTGATGACCGTTCCGCCATCTGTCGAATCATAGATATAATAATCCATGTACTTCAATAATTCGTTCAGTTCCCGCATATTCTCATCTCCTCGTTGAAATGGCCTGACATGGTTTTACTTCTGGTTATCGTTATTCCTCTTTCTCAGGAAATATACCACTACCGCAGCTAAAGCCGCCGTGCAGGCTATCGCCACCGCGCCCTTGGAAACACCTTTAGCCCCTTTTTCCTGTGTCTTGGACCCGGTATTTCCCGAAGCTTCATTTCCGGTACTTTCGCCATTACTGACTGAGCTGTTCTGTTGCGGATTGCTGCTATCCACGGCAGGATCGGGAGTAACAGTACTTCCCCCGTCGCTGTTTTCTTCGCCGGTTTTCGATGTGCTGTCAGAAACCGGCATTTCCTCTTCACCTGCATCGGGTCCATCAGTCTCATCCCCGACCACAGGTGCCGGTGCCTCACCGTCACGGGTATATATAAGTGACATGTCATCAATGTACAGATCCGAGGCTCCATCAGTCTCAAAATAGATATATGCCGAGCTTAATCCCGCAGGAATGTCAAAATTCATGGACATAACATTCCACTCATCCTTAACCTGAATCTCCTTTAACGGAATGGTTTCGCCGGTCTCCAGTCCCATTCTTACAACCTTGTCGTCAGTTTTAAAATACGCCGTAAATGTCACATTTTTACCGGAAAATTTCGAAACATCCAGCATCATGGTGGCATCCTGTTCAGCCCTCTCGCAGACTACCGAAACGCCCACGACCGTATCGGGAGTATGATTGATCTTTGCCGCCATATCAAGCTTCGGCTGATGTCCTGAGCCTCTCGGATAAAGTCCTGCTTTTTCGGGTGTGTAGAAAGTGGTGCTTGACCCAACCTTATAGGGTTCAAAATCGATCTCTATATCCTCCATGTCGGTAATGGTATCGGCAAGAGTAAGTGTAAAATCCTTCTTCTGCGCAGCCAGCAGCATTGCGTCATACGCGGGCTTTTTTGAAAGATCGCCGTTCAGTACCAGAGGATCGTCGCCGCTGCGCCATGTAGCGTCATCGGAAAGCCCCCAGAGAGTTACGGAAGACAGGTTTACGCCCGATTCTCTGGCTGCTACCAGTCTGGTGAACAGATCAAAATAGAACTTTGCCTGATAATACCACCTGTTTTCATCATGGTGTGTGCACCCTACATCCAGCTCAGTTATCTGAACCTCTCCCACTGCCTCGTTATATTTCTCAAGTGCCGATATATAGGCATCTATATTCTGGGTATCGCTCAGGTGACCCTGCATGCCTATACCGTCGATGAGGCCGTCACCAAGCATGGTTCCATCACCGCCTTCTCTGATCGCAAATGACTTGACCATACTCTGTTTTTCGTTATAAACCCTTTTGGTGGTAAAATCGATTATGATATTCACTCTTGCAGGGAACCACTCGTTATAATCATTGTAAAACAGCTTGGGAGTGATCGATGAAAGATCACCGTCGGGATCAAGGCCATAGTCGGCGGCATACTCCTTCGCATAGGTCATCTCTGCTTCTCTTGCATATAGAAACGCAAAGTAAAGGAAATCCGGACCTATTATCTTATACCAGTAGCTGCGCCTCAAACCGTCATCCTTGCCCTCATCGACTGCCTCGTTTACAACATCAAAGGCATATACCGTGTCGGCATATCCGTTGGAATATACATATTTCATCGCGCCGTAAATATAGGTCTTCAGTCTTTCAAGCAGTGTCTCACGGTCAACCAGGCTGTCCTCATCCAGATTACCGTTGGCGTTGTTTGTAACCTTTCCGGCCGACTTGGCTTTGAAATCCTTGCCGAAGATCGAGGCGTTGATCTGTGAATGCCATACCAGAACATGGTAGCGCATCTTGATACCGTTCTCATCGCAGAACTTCAGCATCGCATTGCCTGACGTACCTGCCGAATACAGGGTTTCCGAGTTAGCGTTAAAATTGGTATCGGGCTTGAACTCGTTTTCGGTAGTCATGCTGTTAAATATCTTCCTGACCGACTGAGTCCTGGCGCTCTCGGAATGATACCAGCTTCCGTTAGCGGGCATGGCAACACCGATCTTAAAATAATCGGCAAACGCATCTTTAAGACCTATAAAATCGTCGCTCTCCACATAAGGCTGGTTCTTGGCCGCATAAGCAGGCGTCAGACACCCCTCCAGTGAAATGACACCCGACACTGCCAGAAGCACTCCCAGCAGCAGCGCCGTGATCCTTTTTAACACTTTTCTCATGATAAATATCTCCTCTTTTCTATAAAAAAATCATTTCTTAACTGCTTCAGTGACCTTGATCTCTCCCGTTCTTAAGCGTTCAGTGACAGTCTCACCACTGCCTCGCACTTTTTGGTCTGAGGGAACATGTCCACGGGCGCGATACGTTCAATACGATAGCCCTTTGATACAAACATTTTCAGATCCCGTTCAAGCGTTTCGGGCTCACAGGAAACGTATATTACCACTGGGATCTTTGACTTTGCGGCGGCATCGATAAATTCCTTCGTGGAACCGCTTCGGGGAGGATCCATAACAAGGATGTCAACCGGTTCTGTATCGGCTCCCAGCATATATTTTGTGGCGTCTGCACACACAAATTGGATATTGTCTATTCCGTTTCGCCGAGCGTTGTCTATCGCATCCTTTACAGCATCCCTGTTCAGCTCGACCCCGATCACTCTGCCGGCGGATCTGCTCATGAACATTCCGATAGTCCCGGTGCCGCAATACGCATCGAGTACAGTGTCATCAGGACCGGGATCCGCCATCTTGAGTGCCAGTTCATACAGTTTTTTCGTCTGAGCCGTATTGATCTGGAAAAATGAAGATGGTGATATCCTGAACTCGAATCCCAGAGAATCATCGACCACATATCCTTTGCCGAACAGTGTAATGTTACGCTCTCCCAGGATCATGCTGGTCTGTCTGTCATTTATGTTCTGTACAATGGTAGTTATTTCCGGAAATGCGGTCCTGATGAGTTTTATAAAATTGTTTTTACCCTCAAACTGAACCTGTGCGGTAACAACCACTACCATGATCGAAGCCTTGCCCTTATATTGCGCGGTTCTTACCAGTACATGCCTTAAAAAACCGTATCCTGTGTCCTCGTCATATATTTTCATCCTGTATTTCGAGGCTATTCGTCTGATCTCCTCTATGACGGCATCCGCAGTCCTGTCTTCCGTCAGGCATCCGCTTACATTTACCACCCTGTGGGAATCTTCTTCATACATACCCCGGATGATGTTTCCCTTCCTGTCCCGGGAAAATACGGAATGGACCTTATTGCGGTAGTAAAAAGAATCATCCGCGGCAATGACCGGTTCCGGCTGACAACCGCAAGCAGCGGCCAGTTTTCCTAACCGGCCGCCGATAAGTTCATCTTTAAGCTTCAACTGTTCGGAGTATGGTCTGTCAATATAGGCGCATCCTCCGCATTTTGCGAAATACTTGCAGGTCATTTCAAAATTATTAATCCTTGATTAAATTTTACACCTTTTCAAATACCGGCATATATTCGATCGGCGCTTCCACCTTCACAGTCTGACCACCTTCGAAGGTTTCGCCCGTACCGGTCAGTTTCCAGCTGCCCTCCGGCAGATAAACCTCTCTTTCAAAGCAGTTCAGCTTGAAAATGGGGGCTACCAGATATTTCGATCCGAACATATACTGATCCTGGAGTTCCCAGCATTTCGCGTCATCAGGGAATTCATAGAACATGGTCCTGATGAGCGGTGAGCCGTTACTGCTTGCTTCATCATAGAGCGATTTTATATAATCATGCATGGAAATACGGATATCATAATGTTTCTTCATGCTACGGAAATTATCCTCACCGTAGCTCCACAGCTCATTGGGCTGTCCGGTTTGGAGGTATCCGCCGCCCCAGTCACGGTCATCAAGAGGCGGGATATTGTAAGGGCCTCTGTCGCCATGCATACGAAGCACCGCCGAGTACACGGCAAACTGATACCAGCGTATAAGCAGCTGCCTGAAATCCGGATCCTTGACATCATCCGTCATGAATCCGCCTATATCGGTAGTCCACCAGGGGATTCCGGCAAGTCCCATGTTCAGACCGCACTGAAGCTGATCGTAAAATGCTTCAAATGTGGAAGGCACATCGCCCGACCATACTACGTTACCGTATTTCTGGCTTCCCGCCCATGCGCAGCGTAAGAGATTTACAGGCTTTTTGCCGGCTTCTTTGCTCATCTCATCATAAAAGATCCTGCTGTACATCTGAGGATACATATTGCTGACTTCCAGCGCGGGTCCTGCCCAGTAACGGTAATTTTCAAAATCATATACGCCGTAATCAGGCTCCGAATTATCCAGCCAGAAAGCATCTATGCCCAGATCGTAGTAATTCTTTTTACATACGTTCCATACATATTCACGGGTTCTGGGATTGAACGGGTCAATTTCCACACAGTCGCCCTGATAGTCATAGGTCTGCGCAGCGCCGCGTTCCGTACGGATGAGCAGTCCCTGCTCCATCATAGGGTAGAAATTTTCCGACTTACGGTCTACTGAAGGCCATACCGATACTATGACCTTGATCCCCATACTATGCAGTTCATCCACCATTGCTTTCGGATCGGGCCAGTAGGTCTTGTCAAACTTCCAGTCGCCCTGCACTGTCCAATGGAAGAAGTCGATGACTATCTGGTCTATCTTGATGCCTCTCTCATGGTAATCACGGGCAACGCTCAGTACCTCTTCCTGCGTACGATATCTTAATTTGCACTGCCAAAGCCCCATGAGTTCCTCCGGGAACTCGGGAGCATGGCCGGTAACATCGGTGTAGTTTTTCAAAATAGCTTTGGGATCCTCATCTGCCGTGATCCAGTAATCCATCTGTCTGGTAGAACGGGCGATCCATTCGGTGTAATTACGTCCGAACGTTACACGTCCGACTGCGGGATTATTCCAGAGCATACCGTACCCAAGAGACGAGATCATAAAAGGAACGCTGATCTGCGAATTGCGCTGTGCCAGTTCCAGCACGCTGCCTTTAAGATCCATGTAAGGCTGCTGATACTGACCCATTCCGAAGATCTTTTCACCCTCGTTGGATTCGAATTTGAGATTCAGGGAATATCCGGTGCCTCCAATGATACCCTTCCACTCGCGGTTTACCACCTTAAGACACCTGCTCTCCTTTGATATCGTTCCTCCGTATGACCGGTAATACTCTCTCAGTATCAGGCTGTCATCCCTGTAGATCGAAATAACCCCTGCAAAATTGACCTCTGCCCGGATACGTCCGTTCACTATCTCGGCGTGAGGCTGATGGCTTACATAGCCCTCACCCTCCAGATAGTCCTTTGTATATATCTTTACGGCTGGCTCCGCTCCCACAGTGACCGGCTCGCTAAGAGCCCAATCCGGCCCGGTAAATTCAGGCAGCATGGTTGCGCGCACGCGCAGTGAGTTTTTACCCCATGCTTCGATCCTTAATGTTTCGCCGCCGCGTTTCGCGACCAATACATTATTGTCGTTTTCAAATACCATTTCATACCCTCCCTGCATATCATTAATTCTATGACAGCTTTCGGCTGCACTTAAGCATCTTATAGCAAATAACGAAAAAAATCCATGTAATTTCCTGTAAAAAATATACGTTTATGCCCCAAGATATGCTTTCAGCTCTCCTATGCGCGTTTCCATGACTCTGCGTCCGATCTCATATACACGTTTTACTTCACCGGGATCCCTTTCTACGCTGCCTATGCCCAGCTTCTCCGGCGGACGGATCACGAAGAGGTCTCCTATCAGTTCCTTCTTCCTGATATATGTGGTCGCAGCGTTATATTTGATATGGCGCTGCGCCACTGCTTTTATCAGTTCGGGATACTTGCTGTATTTGAGCCTTAAAGGTACCAGATATTCGTTTTTATGCTTAATATAGCCCAGCGGCTGTGTAAGGATCACCACGTTTCTGTTATAACCCATTTTTTCAAATCCTCGGACGGGTATCGAATCAGACATTCCTCCGTCCAGGAGCTTGCGTCCCCCGACTTCCACTATTCTCGACACCAGAGGCATAGAGGCCGAACCCCGCATCCATTCGAGATCATAATCTCCGCAGTCGGTACACTTGTGATAAACCGGCCTGCCCGTTTCTATGTCGGTCGCCACCACATAAAACTCCATGGGATTATCCCTGAAAGTTTCAAAATCAAAAGGATCCAGCTTCCTCGGAAGTGTCTTGTAACAGAATTCGGCGCCGTAAATATCCCCTGTCTTACGCAGCGAAGCGATCGAGGCAAACCTATCGTCGGTGCAGTATTTCATGCAGTATCTTACTCCACGCCCTATCTGACGTGATTTGTAGTTGCAACCGAAGGTAGCTCCCGCCGATACCCCTATTGCTCCGTCATACTCAATGCCATTTTCCATCATGACGTCAATAACTCCGCTGGTGAACATTCCGCGCATAGCGCCGCCTTCCATGATGAGACCCTTTTTTACAGACCCGCTCATTCCCTACGTTCCTCCTTATCTAAATAATCTTTCCTCCTCCCAGCACGCTGCTGCCTTCGTAAAGTACCAGCGACTGGCCGGGCGTTACAGCCCTCTGAGGCTCATCAAATATAAATCTGTAACCTTCAACATCCTTTTTGAGTATTCCCGGCTGTTCCACATGGTGATAGCGGATCTTTGCGCTGCATCTCAAGCCGTCACTCAAGGCTTCCTTTTGTACGTGAAACAGTTCCTTCAGGAATACCTCCCGTGAGAACAGTTCCCGGCCAGCCCCAAGCACTACTTCGTTTCTTTCCGTGTCTATCTTTAGCACGTAATACGGTTCCGGACCGGAAATCCCCAGACCGCGCCTCTGTCCCACGGTATAATGTATGATGCCTTTGTGCTTTCCCAGCACATTTCCGTATGTATCAACAAAATTGCCGGGACCCTGTCGTCTGCCCTTACCGTTGCAGCCGCAGCTTCCGCAGAATCTTTCAACGGCCGTTGCATAATCCCCGTCCGGTACAAAGCAGATATCCTGACTCTCGGCTTTATGTGCGTTGACAAAACCGTTTTCCTCCGCTACACGCCGCACTTCCGGTTTAGTCAGCTCCCCGAGCGGCAGCATCAGGCGGTTAAGCTCCTTCTGCCCCAGCATGTACAAAACATAGCTTTGATCTTTTTTTTCATCAACAGCCTTAAGTAATCCCTTTTCCCCGTTTTGCTCCACTATCCGCGCGTAGTGCCCTGTAGCCACGTATTCACATCCAAGTTCATCGGCCCTGTCAAAAAGCTTACCGAACTTCAGGAATCTGTTGCACTCGATACACGGATTGGGTGTTCTTCCGGTCAGATAATTATCGACAAAATCATCGATCACTCTTTTCCTGAATTCATCTTTAAAATTGAACGTGTAAAACTGCATCCCCAGTCGGTACGCAACACTTCTGGCATCCTCCGTATCATCCGTGCTGCAGCAGGTTTTTGAACGGTCTTCATCCTGATCAAAAAGCTTCATGGTGCAGCCTACACACTCATATCCTGCATCAACCAGGAGCTTTGCCGCCACGCTTGAGTCTACCCCGCCGCTCATGGCCACCAAAACCTTGCTCATATATTAATCCTTAGTCACTCTCTGCGGTATTTGTCCCTTTTATTTTTCATCTCGTACATTTTCGCGTCTGCCATCTCAATGTATTCATCCAGATTCGTCATGCCGTCTTTAAGCGGAAGCAGAACCCAGCCATAGCTTGCTCCGA
The DNA here is from genome assembly GCA_024698555.1 of Lachnospiraceae bacterium. Lineage (GTDB taxonomy): Bacteria > Bacillota > Clostridia > Lachnospirales > Lachnospiraceae > RUG11977. The sequence continues at coordinate 8,804 of JAILRI010000242.1, read as the reverse complement.
TCACGAACGGGTTGGAATGGTTCACATTATATTCTTCCAGCCCTTTATCTATTTTACCTTCCATCTCCATGGGTTCCGTACTGTCAGGAGATATGGATGCCATCAGCAGGAATTCGTCCCCGCCGGTCCTTACTATCTTGGAGCCCTTCGGCGCTGCCTTGAGCAGCTCGGCTGACACAACAGCTATAGCCTCATCTCCCGCCGCATGTCCATAGGTATCGTTCATATGCTTAAGACCGTTTAGATCCGCCACACACACGAATAAATGATTACCGGTCTTTCGGGCATCATCCAGAATGATATCCGAATAATATTTCATACCTTTTCGGTTATAACAGCCGGTCTGTTCATCCTTCATGTTCTCTTCGAACAGTTTTTCATACTTGTCAATGATTTCTTCCAGCAAAGCCCTTTGCTCGGCTTCCTGGCGCTGCTCCTTCGCCTTCCAGTCGTGAATATCGCGGATCAGGAAAAGACACTCCCGTCCGTTTGTTCCATCCTCCTCTGTGGCATTGCAGAAAGTGATCTCAGACCAGTAATATTTTCTGTTGTTATGTCTTATCCTGCACACATATATCGAATAAACCTTTGTTTTCAGTTCTTTGGGAAACCAGAACGGATCGGTAAAAGCTGTAAAGCCTTCTCTGTCCTCAGGATGAATATTTACATACAGTTCTTCGCAGAACCTGTCAAACTTGGTTTTTTTGCTGTCAATTGATATGTTCTGTATTTCGGGATTAAAATCTATCACCTGGCAATCATAAGTATGTACATCTACTGCCATGATCATCTGATAAAGACTCCTTACGGCGGTATCCACCGTCTTCCTGACAGAAACCATATTATTCACTTTTGATCCTTTCCATATCGGAATTAAGTAATACATTTTCCTGCGTTACTCATGACCATAATAATAGCATTTTTTGCGGCCAGATGCAATCATTCTTTTTTGAGCCGGATCGGTAACGTGCTGTCCGCTCCTTGACGTAACCTTTTACTTTTTTTATAATAAAAAAGTGATAACTATAAATATTATACGGGGTATATTACATGTACGATTTAAGAATGTGCGTATGGGAGATAACTCTTGCATGCTGCTTTTCCTGTAAATACTGCGGTTCGAGTGGTGGAAAAGCAAGAGAAGACGAGCTTAGCACCATAGAATGCTTAAATACAGCCGATCAGCTGCATGAGCTTGGATGCCGCCGGGTTTCCATGATAGGCGGCGAAGTGTTCATGCGCAGGGACTGGAAAGAAATAGTGACGCGTCTTACCGGGCACGGCATACGCGTCAACATCATAACCAACGGGTTTATTTTCAGGGAAGAGCTTATCAGGGATCTGAAGGATGCCCGGATAGAATCAGTTTCTGTCTCCATAGACGGTCCGAAAGCTGTTCATGACAAGTACAGGCAGGAAGGAAGCTACGATCGCGCAATAGCCGCGCTTGAGAGTCTGCTTTCAGCGGGCATCCCCGTTTCGGTGATCAGCACGCTCAACAGTGAAAATGTCACCTTCCTTGAAGAGATGTACTCAATCTTAAGAAAATACAGTATTTACGCCTGGCAGCTTCAGGCCTGCTCTCCCATGGGCAATGCCGCAAATAACAGGATCGATTTCGCTTTCGACATGGCCGGGGTCATCGATTTTGTTATCTCTCATATGTATGAGGCGCCCTTTGCCATGGGCGTAGCGGACAACATCGGGTATTTTACCAAAGCTGAAGGCACCATTCGCGGTAACTTAAGCGGTGACGCGTATTTTCGCGGCTGTTCAGCCGGAATTACCTCTATAGGCATAGACAGCGTCGGAAATGTCAGGGGATGCGAATCCATGTACGATGAACGTTTCAACGAAGGCAATCTGCGCAGAGAATCACTCAGGACCATATGGGAGGATCCTGAAAGATTTGCCTATAACCGCAAATTTGACAGATCACTCCTCACCGGTAAATGTGCCGAATGCGAGCTGGGTGAATACTGTGGCGGCGGATGCCGCTCATACAACTACTTCGTTCATAAAAAACTGTATGAATCACCGTTCTGTGCAGGCGGTGCCAAAAAAGGTTAAGCCGGATCCCATTTACTGCCCCGTTTCATAACGGGAATAATATACATTCCTATAACCTGCCTTGGCAGCCAGATGCGCTGCCAGGCAGGCTTTTACTCCCCTGTCGCAGACAAATACTATATCGTCCGACAGATTCCCTGCAATCTGCAGAGGATTAATGTATATCCTTTCCAAAGGAATGTTGACTGCTGCGTCAATATGCCCGTTTTCAAAGCATTCTTCAGATCTGACATCGATTATTCGCGGACTGTCAAGACCTGTGACCTCCCGTATCAGTATTCGCGAGCACACTGAGCCTGCCGGTTCCACCTTTATTCTTTTGGACCTGTCCAGCACCCTGAGCACTATCATATCTGCTTCGCCAGCTTTAAGCGCAGTCTTAAGTCCGAATACTTTTTCACTGTCCGGAGCAATGATCCCTTTCACATAAGTCTGCGCAACATGTCCCGCACACACATGACAGTCATAAATATCCCGCAGTCTGCAGGCGGCACTTATATCATCCTCATCCTTCTCGTCGAGCACACTTATCAGATATTCATGTACTATCCGGGCAGCCTCGGCTTTTGTTACATTATCCCGGAATAATTCTGATAGTATAGTTGTCATAGGCTTCTAAATCATTTATGCGAAACACACCGTCGCAGTTTTTCGACTCCTCTTTAGTCCACAGATCACGGATTACGTACGATCCCGCATTGATAAACGTGTCCGGACCGGCCATTCTGTCCCCCAGTTTTTCCGCTATTTCACGGGCAGATACGCTGTAGCCCTCATCCTTTCTGCTGCCGCTCAGATTTATGAACGAAACCGCCACGCTGCCGTCCGACAGTGGTTTGGCCAGAATATCCACCCTGTCGTTGTTGGTAATGTATTCCTTATCACTACCGGCACCGATCAGGTCTGTATATATACGTTTTGCCTGTATTCCCAGCTTATCCTGATCAAGCGCGATCATTTCCTCATTCGCTATGACCCGGTAAAGTTCATCTCCCTTTTTCACTCTTCTTAAGTCCAGTCCCAGCATGAGCGGCGAATTCATCATACACCACATCACCATGTGAGTTCGGTTCTGAGCTGAATTTAATCCATCCATGCCTATCACCATCATATCGGGATCGTTCCAGCCTCTGTCCGTCCCGGAAAACTCATCCATGACCACGGCTTTGTTGTACTGGCTCGTTACGCTGTTGGTGTATCCGCTGACCCAGTCGGCTTTGCCGGGATTCCCGTCACTGCCGACAGCGAATGTGATATCATTGAGGATCCGCCATGAATCGGCAACCTTCCAGCCCCAGTTCTGAGGCTGTGTCTTTCCCCATTCACACAGCGAATACACAATATCCCTGTCAGGAGCCGCTTCTTTCAGCCCTTCCAGAAGCTTTGCATATGACATCAGCGTATTCTCCTGTCTGCGGTGATTCATAAATCTGATCCTGTTCCGGCCGGCTTTAAGCGAGGCTTTAATACAGAAGCCGCTTCCTTCACAGTCTTTACCGTCTATCAGCCCATCAAACTGGTACTGCGTTGTCTGTGAACATTCCGAAGCTGCCTGCAGCCACTCTCCTCTTCCGCTTTCACTGCTGCGCCCGCATATCAATTCAATGGATATATCATATGTACCATCCTCCGGAATGTCCGCATCGAGCACTACTTCGCCGCTTTCAACTCCCACGGGCGTCTGAGCCGGTCCCGTACCGTCAAAGGTTCCGATATGAGTAAAGAACAATTTCCCATCAATATCCTCGGTATGTATTCCGTTTCCGACGATATGCATATTGATACCGGGTGAAAATTCTTCAAGATAAACTTCATCACGCCGGATCACCACCTTACCCAAAGCCGGAGCAAACACGTACTTTGCGTTCTCTTTATCCGAAAAAGTAGCATCGTCCCAAAGATAATAGCAATTATCCACCTTCAGAAAATCAACGTCCCAGCTTATGTAGCTTCCGGCATCCTCCCTTTCGTGTCCGCAGGTACCTACAGCCGCCCCTGCGCACAGATTGGTCCCTATGTCGTTATACATACCGAATTTCAGACCCATTTCGTGCAGCCGATCCGCCAGATACCTGAACCCATGCGGAAACTTCACCTCATCATTTGTCAGCAGCCCGTTTACCCGCTCATTGCGATAGCAGCCGTCATCCAGCACCAGATATCTGTACCCGAGTTTATCAAGTCCCAGTTCCTTTATGCACTTTGCCATTTCAAGGGTCAATTGCTCTGTATTGCCGCTTCCAAAGGCATTCCAGCTGTTCCATCCCATGGCAGGCATTCTGCCTTTTTTCTTTTTATGCAGTACCTTCCCGTCCTCAAATGCGTCAAATCTGTATTCCTGACCGGGTATCGCGCCGGGATGCTCCAAGCTGCTGTTATTCATATTCTTTTCTCGTCCTTTCTGTTTTATCGCTTATGTTTTTTATCTTTCATCTTAACAGAGGCAGTGTTCCGGCACAACCCCATAGCATAACTCGCCCCACAAGGATGTAGTTTCCTTATGGGGCGAGCGTCTAAATCAGTAAATGAATATTGGTGTACCGTTATTACTTGATAGTGATCCTGCCCTGAGGCTCAGCATAATCGCTGCCGATAACGCCGCCTAAAACAGTCGAGATATACTCAACTACCGCCTCATCCAAAACGATACCGGTATCAAACATATCGGCAGAATTGCTAAATACATAGTAGGTGTCTCCGCCGGAAGTAATGAAATCATTGGTGATCACGGCATAGGTGTCCTTCTTGCTGAAGGCCTTGCCATTGATCTCATCGATAGTCACACGCTTGATACTCTTGGGCGCATGATAGGTCGAAGCGGGATACAGGTCACCTTCATCAAATTCCTTGGTAGTATCGATGGTATACTTGATGCCGGAAACCTGAGGGAATCCTCCTACGGCACCGGGAGTGCTGTATGTAGATGCCTCAAGAGCCTCCAAGAGCTGCTCTCCTGTAACATAAACGACTGCTACAGTATTGCCGAAAGGAAGAACAGTATTGATATCCTTCATGGTAATATCCCCGATATTAACGGTTGCACGGATGCCTCCACCGTTGGTTATAGCAACGATATGATCTGCGTCAACCGTCAGGGCATTGTCAGTTTTGGTAACAGACCACAGAATAGCATCGGTGATCAGGTCGCCCAAATTGGTTTCCTCGGTTCTGTTGCCCGGTGCTTTCTCGCCGTTGAGCAGTACCTCGGTTTTTGCGAATACTGCGCCGTATTTTGAATCAATTTCTTTGATTATCTTATCAGCAACCTTGTTCACTTTTCTGCTTACAGGCGTAAATTCGTTAACCGGAATAAGTCCTCTGGATTCAATGGCCTTGGTCGCGTCATCGATAACAACCTTACCGACATACGCAAATTTGGTTCCGGTTGACTGAATAGCCTCACCTTCCGCGCCTTCAGTCATAACGGTATGAGAATGTCCGTCAAGCACCAGATCGATACCTTCGGTATTTTTAAGAAGGTCATAAGATGTATTGGGCGCTGATTCCGCATCAACACCAAGATGCGCAAGGCAGATGACTATATCCGACTTCGCCTTCAATTTATCAACCTCAGCCTGTGCCGTTTTGTACAGCTCCTCACCCTGAACAAATTTGATTCCGGGGATAAGACCGGGATTAACCTTGGTCTGAGTTTCGGGAGTCTCAAGTCCAAAGAAGCCGATCTTTACGCCTGACTTGGTAGTCCAAACCGTACAGGCATCAAATATGGTCTTCCCTGATTCGTCAAATACATCGGCACAGAGGAGTTTAAATTTGGCCTTTGCAATATTACTCTTCAGCTGTTCATATCCGTAGTCAAACTCATGATTGCCCGGAATCGCGATGTCATATGCTGCGGCGTTCATCATAGTTACCGCATTTTCGCCCTTGCTGATGGAAACGTAAGGTGTACCCTGGCTGAAATCACCACAGTCCACCAGTATTACCTCAGCTCCCTGCTTCTCATAATATGCCTTCAAGCCTTTTATGTAGGTATATCCTGCTACATTTCCGTGAACATCATTGGTATGAAGAATAATAGTCTTGCCGCTAAAGTCCTGTGTTTTAACCCTTACTCCCTTTGTAGCAGCAGATGCTGCCATTCCGGGAAATGCCATAGTGATAACCAGAGCGATCGCGCATAATTTAGCCAGTATCTTTTTCATTTTAACAGCCTCCGTTCAGTATTATTCAGTTATTTCCGCATCTGCGGCATTCTTTTTTACAGACTCGATACCGTTCTTGCAAGCTTTTTTGTCTTTATAGCCCTCACCGGTAGCGATGATCTGGCCGTTGGTAGCTTTAAGCCTGAAACGGAACTCGCCTGCCTTGTCCTTATAAATCTCAAATTTGGGATTCTTTATTTTCTCGAAACCCTCGGCGGTCTGGTCTTCAATCCCGGCCACGGCACTGTTTTTACGCACGCTCTCGATTCCATTTTTACATGCGCCCATAGTGGTATATACCTCTGACGAGGCTATCACTTCGCCGTTTGCAGCCTTAAGGTCAAATTTGAACCCGCCCTTTGCCTCTTTTACAGCAAACTTACCCATAAAACATACCTCCTGTTAATGAATTAATTATCACACAATGCCCGAGCGGACGCGTTATCCGCATTGACCGCTTCGTACACATGATGACCATAAATGGAAAAATATATTTACCGCATACCCTTGTCGTAAGGAATGCCCTCCGCCTTCGGAGCACGGGATTGTCTAGATGTAAACGCGAGTATGATCAGCGAGATGATATACGGAAGCATATTGTAAACGCCACCTGGAATATTCAGGTTTTTGAGCACATCGAACCCCGCGTACACATTCGACAAAGCCCTGAACAATCCGAAAATAAGGGCTGCCCACGCTATCCTCGCAGGTTTCCACTGTCCGAATATCATAACGGCAAGCGCCAGGAAACCAAAACCGGCCACGCCGACTTCAAATTTCCATGAGCTGACACCCGCGGTAATGTAGCAGATACCTCCGATGCCTCCTAGACCACCCGATATCAGCACTCCTGCCCAGCGCATCTTATAAACGTTTATACCCACGGAATCCGCCGCCTGCGGATGTTCACCGCAAGCCATCAGGCGCAGTCCGAATTTGGTACGGTATAATACGATATACGCGGCGATCAGCGCCAGTACAGCGATCACCATAAACCAGTTGAATTCATATCCGCCTATAAACAGAAATGCCTTTCGCCCGGATATGTACTGTATCTCGCTGGAAGGCTTTGTGGGATCCTCCGCCAGATTTATCGACTTTGCGATAACGGTTGCGGCAGCCGTTCCCAGCATGTTCATAGCCGTACCGATAAGTGTCTGGTCAGCCTTAAACCTGATGGCGGCAACACCCAGCAGGGTGGAATAGATGCATCCGACCGCGATGCTTACCAGGACTACCAGAAGCACTATGAAAAACGCGGGCGTTCCCTCAGGCAGGTACTTGAAGGTGAGAGCGCCTCCCAAAGCGCCCATGACCATGATCCCCTCAAGTCCCAGGTTGATAACACCTGAATGCTCTGAAAAACAGCCTCCCAGAGCAACCAGCGACAGAACAGAGGCAAACAGAAGCGTATATTGAAGCAGAATAACGAACATATTCATTATGCCTCACCTCCTTTCCCGGAAGTTACGGCTTTTTGTCCGCCGGATGCGGGCGCCGCCGCGGCAGGAGTATCCGTTTTACTGCGGTCTTTCTTTATAAGTCCGGCATTGAGAAGGTATTTTATAAACCCTGTAAAACCACACAGATATATGATGATAGCCGAGATCAGATCCGATATCTGCGCACAATACATCTGCAGGTTTACATTGGCTCCTCCGTCGGTAATGTGCTGGATAAAATATGAGGAAAAGATCGCTCCTATGGGATTAAGCCCTCCCAGAAAGGCCGCGGCTATTCCGTTGAAGCCCATAGCGGGTACGGAAGTCTGGTTGCAGTCCCATTGGGAATAATTAGTCAGGAACAGAAGCGCGGCTCCGATACCTGCAAGCATTCCGCCTATGGACAAGGTAACTATGATATTGCGTTTTTCTGCCATGCCCGCGTATTTGGCGGCATATTTATTATATCCGGTTGCCTTCAGTTCATATCCGAACCTGGTTTTGGTAAGTATGATCCATACAACAAACGCCGCTGCCAGCGCGAGTATGAGAGCCAGGCCCACGTAAGAATTATCATTGAAGAGATTCCCAAGCCCCAGTCCCGGAAGGATCGCCTTCTGATATGCCGGACTTGAGTTCAGTTCCGGAGTATCTTTTCTGCCGGGGGTGAGGTACTTGGAAAGGATAATGTTGGTCGTATACAATCCTATCCAGTTCAGCATGATCCCGGAAATGACCTCGTTCACATTGCAATATGCCTTCAACAGTCCCGATACCGTGCCAAACAGCGCACCGGCCACAGCCGCCAGTATCAGGCAGCCAAACCAGTTCCAGCCCAGCTCAAGAGCTCCGAAAAGAGCAGCGCAGGCTCCGGCGACATACTGTCCTGCCGCGCCTATATTGAACAGACCAACCTTGTAGGCAAACAGTATGGAAAGTGAGCACATGATAAGAGGTGCCGTTTTTACCAGCGTATTTCCCAGATTACGCAGCTTGAGCGCCCCCATATTATACTTGAAATAGTTCTGCACTATCTTGACCATCGCATCCACTGCTCCGCGCGGATTGATAATGAGAAGTACGATAAAGCCGATCAGCAGCCCCAGGACAATACATATCAGGGATG
>JAILRI010000223.1 GCA_024698555.1 Lachnospiraceae bacterium | reverse complement strand
CGGCTGCAGCACTGCCTGCGGCATTGGTCGCGCCATTATCACCTGCTGCCCCATCGAAACCGGCCGCCATTCTATCTGCTCCCGGACCACCATTGCCTGCCAGGGAGTCCGTTCCTGCGGCTGTGGTCATCCCGTCTGCCATTTCATTAGTGCCGCTCAGACCGCCGGCTGCATCCCCGGTCAAGCCGTTACTGCCATTCAGACCGCCGGCTGCGCCATCCGCGCCTGCCGCTCCGTTAGATCCTGCTCCCGAAAGCGTTCCTGCCGCTGCATTTGCATCCGCGGGAGTATTCTCCTCTTCCTTGCCTTTCTTGCCCTTGGCCTTTTTCTTGTCCTTGTCTTTATCCTTACCTTTATCTTTATCCTTATTCTTATCTTTTCCTTTGCCAAATGACAGGCCGAGGGCACCGAACTTGCCTTTTCCGGCCTTCTGATCTGACTCTGCGCCGCCTTCCGCGCTTTCCCTCATGATAGCCTGACGTTTTTTGGTATTGTAATACTCCAGGACGCTCGACAGATTACCGATCATCGGACGGGTAGCATCCGTCAGACGCGCCTTCAGTGCGATGAGACGCCTCTCCTCTTCAGTCTCAGGCATTGCGGAATCGGACTCCTCGTAGGATCCGAACAGCAGATGATCCTCCTTCAGCCTGATAAGCGCATCCGTGTATTTAAGCTCATCATCAAAATAACGTGAATCATTCATCGCATTGACGAGAGTGGTCACACCGAAGCTCATATTGCGCTGCAGTTCAAGCATACCGTCGTCGAGAATTGTAAACTGCGAATTCTTCTCATTGACCTGGAGATACATCTCCATAGGCTTTTCCGTATCGCGCTTAAGCCATTGATAAACGGCGTTTCCTGTGTAGTCGATCGCCACCACCGACAGCTCCAGCTCGCCGGCCAGAGTCGTCATATTCTTGATGAGGGTCTCGGGCGCGGCATAGATGGAAATGCGCATCTGCTTCGTTTCCTTGATCCGCTCGAGGATCTCATAGGTAAATACATGCCCAGTAGTATCCATGGGAAAGTACTCATGCCTCTCATTTTCAATAAGACCCATGATGAGCTCTTCCTTCATATCCGGAATGGTTACCTCGCGGTTGATGACCTTGTTGCTGCTGAGCACGAATACCACGTCCTTGGTCTTGATCTTCGCGGCGGTCAGCTCATCCTTAAGCGCCGTCTTGTACGGCTGCCGATCCAGCACGAACCCGTCCTCCACTGAAAACGCAGGATTGTCCATGATGATACTCTTAAAGATAACCGGGTTCTTCTTGTTATAACCGATCTCGCAGATATGCGTTGTCAGATCCGTTATCTCGATGCTTAATACCTTGGAAACTGCCATGTCGTAAGTATGCTCTCCTTGTGGTTATTTTCATCTATGATTAATTCTTAGTTACCCGTTCCTTCTTGCTTTGCTTGAATTCCATCCGCAAAGCTCCTGTATGGTAACCCTTTCTTTCATGCTACCACCTTTTCATCTGATAAGCTGTAAGAGGCTTCGCCTTCCCTCACCCGGCGTACAGCCCCTCGTACCAGGCCAGGATCGGCTGACCGAACCACATGGCGAGTGTGAGACCCGCCGCCAGGTACGGCCCCATGGCGAGAACCCTGCCCTCGCCGGAAAGCTTCATGCGAGCGATATGGATGACGCTTCCGAAAAAGCAGCCCAGGATCAGTGCGAGCAGAGCGAACTTCCAGCCGACTAAGAGCCCCGCAGCCGCCATCAGCTTGATATCGCCGCCTCCGATGCCTTTCCCTTTGCTGATGATGTATATAAGCAGCAACGGCACTGAGATCGCGAAGAAACCGATAATGTATTCATACCATGCGCCTGCGGCAATACCCGTCACATAACCCTTTTTCACCGATTCTATGGTGTATCCTATGCCTGTCGCCTCGTCTACGAAGTCCATGGACGTAACCTTGTCCACGGTGCCGATCCCGAACTTGACGGTAATGAAGACGTAAGCCAGATGCAGAACTCCCAGCACCGCGATAAAGACTACCACGCCAAACGGTATCTCGAAAGTCCTCCAGTCGATCACCGCCACCACCATAAGCGCTGATATGGCGGCACAGATAAATACCGCTTCCCATTTCCACCCGATGATTACAAACGTAAGGCACCACAGGAGGCCGTTCAAGCCCTCTATTATCGGATACTGTGCCGATATTTTTTCACCGCAGTACCGGCACTTCCCCTTCAAAAAAATATACGAGAACAGCGGAAAGAGGTCGTACCATTCCAGCTGATGTCCGCAGCTCATGCAATGCGACCGTTCTGTCACGATCGTCTCCTTCTGCGGAATCCTCAGTATACACACGTTCAGGAAACTCCCGAACACCGTGCCAAACACAAAAACAAATATGTACAGAAGTATCATCATGTAGCAGCGTCCTCCGACTGAGAACGGATAATCTCACAAAATTCCCCTGCAGTAACACACTTTATATTACATTCCTTGAAATCCTTTGCATTTCTGGTAACAATATAATCCGCTCCAACCACTATGGCACATTCTGCCTGAATACAATCCTCAAAATCCTTAAAATCTTTCCACTTAAGCGCGGATACGATCATATCATGATCAATTGCTACGGTTTCAAAAATCTGACAAAGATCAAGCAGTAATTCCCTGCGTTCCTCATCTGACATCTGTTTTCGTAGGATATAATAAGCATTGGGATAAGATATAGGGGCTATATATCCCGAAATATTTCCTTCAACGCACAACTCAACAACCTGCCTGACCGCATTGTAATATTCAGGACGTTTTAACAAATAATCCAGAATAATATTAGTGTCAATCAGGATCCGCATACCTCTCCTCCAAATACTTATGATATTCCTCTTTGGGATCGTCTATATTTTCCAAATCATATTTTGCAATTATCATCTCGATCTTTTTAAATGCGTTCCTACGCTTAATTAGTTCCGCCTCTGCTTTGCGTTTCTTCATGATCTCCACCAGATCTATAACATCCGTTTCCGGCAAGACCCTGATCAATTCGATTGCTTCCTGAACCGCTGCACTCATAAAATATCATCCCCTTTTATTCGGCTAATCGCATTTACGCGCTTTTCACAAACTTTTCCGTTTCAAGTTGATTCATTTTTGTGTCATAAACTACCTCTTTCGGAATAGATAAGGCTACCATGCACATGAAATATTCTCCTCCAATCAGTTCTCCCTCACATCAGAGCGCGGATTTCCCCGGATCCGCGCTCGTCCAAAGCTTTTCACCTGTTAATATGCGCAAATTTTTCAGGTTTCTTACCGGCTAAAACCTTGCGCCATACCGGTATGATACCGGCAGCGTTCCAGCATTTGCCGGTTTGTTACTTGTCTCCTCAAAGAAGTGGGATGGGAGTTTAATTCAGGCCTCTCCCGCCCCCACCATGCGGTCATGCATGAACCCCGGGGCGGGGGTGGGAAGCCTGGGTATGTCGAAATGACACGAATATAATACATTTTTGTTCTGCTTAGTTATGCTATTATGTTATCAATAATAGGCACATGGTAGTTAGCGATAAAACTGGTTAATTTATTTGCCAAAATATGAAATGAACTAATTAATCATCAATACTACCAGCTCCACCATTCGACTGCTCACCAGTAACTTTCCCTTTTTGATTAACGTAAATTGAAATCGTGTTATTAGCTACTTTTGACTTGAAATCTTCAGTTTTGCCAGAACTATTGAATGATGTACCAGCATACTCAGCAAACTTATCTTTCAACTTGTCCTTTATTGCAGCATCTCCTGCTGAAGGGAATTTCCATTCAGCTCCCGTCGAAGTGATCTCTAAAGCGAGCTGTCCCTTGTTCTCGTTAGCACCATTAGCTTTGGCATCACCATAAGCTGCTTCATTAGAAAGTGCCGTCTGGAAATTGGAAATAACCTGCTGCATAGTGTTCTGATCAGCAGAAATTCTGGAGTTGTTAACCCACTTCAAAACCTGAGGTGCAAGTGCAACTGCGATGATGGCCATGATCAGAACTACTACGATCAACTCGACCAGTGAAAAGCCTTTGTTGTTACTCTTTAACTCTTTCATAAAAACGTTTCTCCTTTGAATTGTTATTTGCGGCTGAGCCGCTGTTTTTGTGTTACTAAAAAGTGTTACTATATATCTCAAGCTTCATCGGACACCTCCCACTTTAAGCGTCCACCAAAGCATTAAGATCAAAGCAATCTGAAATCAATCCTCCATTTCGATTGAACTTCCATCTGCGGCAATATACTCAGCGGTAATGCGAGTCGAATCTTTCGATACCTTTACGATCACCTTTGCACCTTTAATTTTCGTCTTCATTTTAGACAGATCAGCCGCTCCGGATACTTCCCTGAATTTGTCATAAAGGGGCTTTTCCGAACCGGAATCGGTATACGGATTGCCATAGTCCGGTGTCCCGTCATCTTTCAGCTTCAGCAATTGGGTTCCACTATTGTCGGCTACAAGAGCAGCTCCGTTATTTACGGCAACGACATTCGCCGCCTCATTGCCCAGCACCGTGACCTGCACGAACCCCTGCAGGCTGTCCTGCAGGTCCATATCCGTGGCGATCCTTGAGTTATTGACCCACTTGAGCACCTGCGGGGCAAGTGCCACAGCTATGATCGCCATGATCAGGACCACCACTACCAGTTCCACAAGGGAAAAGCCGGAGTCACTGCACAAATCGTGCTCAATTTTCTTTTTTCTTTGCTTCATTTCCTGCATTTTTTCTTACTCTTTTCATTCCCCACTCTATACGTATTACAGATTCTCCAGACCCTGGTACATGGAGATCATAGGCATGTACATAGCGAGTACCAGCCAGCCGATCATGCCGCCCAGCACGATGATGATGGCGGGCTGAAGTACTGCCGCCAGGTTCGCTGTGGCCTGCTCGGTCTCCTCCTCGTAGTACTCTGCGACCTTCTCCAGCATGTGTTCGATGGAACCTGTTTCCTCACCGATGGCGAGCATGTTATGTACCATGGGCGGGAACTCGGGAGCCTTGCGGATGGGTACTGAGAGCGGTACGCCCTGTTCCACGTCTTCCTTCGCCTTATTCAGTATATCGGTATACAGTATGTTGCTCATGGCCCTGGCCACTATCTCGAGTGCCGCGGGTATCGACATACCGGAGCTTACCAGAGTGGACATGGTGCGGGCAAATGAAGCTGACTGAGACTTCAGGTTCAGATCCCCGAATACCGGAAGCTTGAGTGATATCCTGCCATACACATGCTTGCCTGTATTGGTCTTGCCAAATGCCTTATATGCCACGATCACTATCACTACCCCGCCTATCAGATAGAGATTCTTATGGATCAGTATATCACTGATCGCCAGAACCGCCTTGGTAGCGCCGGGCAGTTCACTGCCCATGCCGGCGAACATATCAGCGAACTGAGGAACAACCACAGTAGACATGACTATCAGCACGACCATGGCTATAACCAGAACCGCGATAGGGTAGATCATGGCACCCTTTACCATGCTGGCGAGCTTCGCGCTCTTCTCCAGCTGCACACCCAGACGCACCACGCAGGTCTCCAGGTTACCGGATTCCTCGCCGGCAGCGATCATGTTGGTAAACATGGTATCAAATATCTTAGGTGACTTCGCCATGGCCTCAGCCAGAGTGTCGCCCTGCTGGATATTTTCACGACTCTTGATAAGGGCATTCTTCAGAGTCTTGTTCTCGGTCTGCTCCGCAAGCATACGCAGAGCCTCCACTACCGGCACACCGGCAGAAAGTACGCTGGAGAACTGACGGCAGAATACCGACATATCACGGACACTGACCTTGGGGCTTCCAAAGGTGATATCCTTATTCAGCAGGTTTGCCTTCTTGGCAGATACGAGAGTAAGTCCGTCAACCTTCAGTTTGGAGCGGACTGCCGACTCATCATTGGCCTGCAGGGTCCCCTTGACCTGCTTGCCTTCCTTGTCTATCGCAACATATGTAAAATCGGGCATTTTATATCTTCCTTACCTATCTGTTCTGCTTCCCGGATAATTCAATAATATCAGGCGAACAACCTCGCGTTCAAGGCTACCGGATCCTGCGCGTAGCCGATTGCCTGCTCTCGGTCGATGTAGCGGTTTACGTAGAGCTCGTAAAGAGCATCGTCCATAGTCTGCATACCGGCCTTCTTACTGGTCTGCAGGATGCCCGCGATCTGGTGGGTCTTGCCCTCACGGATCAGGTTGCGGATGGCGGGGGTACCGAGCATGACCTCAAACGCCGCCTTACGTCCTCTGCCTCCGATGGTAGGGATCAGCTGCTGGGAGATAACTCCCTCGAGAACCAGTGAGAGCTGGCTTCGGATCTGTCCCTGCTGGTAAGGCGGGAATACGTCTATGATACGGTCGATGGTACTGGCAGCACCGATGGTATGCAGTGTCGAGAAGACCAGGTGACCGGTCTCGGCGGCGGTGATAGCCGTCGAGATGGTATCCAGGTCACGCATCTCGCCGACGAGGATAACATCCGGGTCCTCACGCATGGCAGCCGTCAGGGCATTGCCGAAGCTCTTCGTGTCAAGTCCTACCTCACGCTGGTTAACTATGCTCTTCCTGTGAGGATGCAGGTACTCTACCGGGTCCTCCAGAGTGATGATATTGTATGCGTAGCTCTGGTTGATCTGGTCGATCATGGATGCCAGGGTCGTCGACTTACCCGAGCCGGTAGGACCGGTTACCAGTACCAGACCGCGCCTCTTATGGATCAGCTCCAGTACGGACTCAGGAATGCCCAGCTTATCGGGCGAAGGAATGGTGTTACCTACCAGACGCATGACCACTGCCAGTGAACCACGCTGATGGTATACGTTCGCCCTGTAACGTCCGACTCTCGGTATGGAGTAGGAAAAGTCCAGCTCACCTGATTCCTCGAATTTCTGTATCTGTGCCTGCGGCAATATCGAATATGCCAGTGTATGTAAGTCATCAGGCATGAGCTTCGGTGAATCGATCTCCTTTAATTCACCGTAAACCCTAACCTTAGGCGGTACGCCAACTGTAAGGTGTAAGTCGGAGCCCTTCATCTCCTGTGCCATTTCCAGCAGTTCATTGATCGTATACATATGTTTCCCCCTCTATTATTCTCTCATTCCTCAATATCTTCTCCCACGTGCTTCATCAGATCCCCCATTGAAAACACCACATGCGGAAATGAGAGTATATTGATCTTTACATCGCCCGGTTCGTTTCCATTAACTATGTCATGGAGTATATAATTCTCACCGGAATCGTCCAGCATATAACGTTCTACCGCACCATACGGCTTGCGCCAGTCCACCAGCCAGTACTCCTGTACTCCGACTTTTGCATATGCTTCCATCTTATGCTCACGGTCATTTTTCTCAGTAGAGTCCGAAAGTACTTCGGCAATGAATCGCGGTACATCAGTGTAATTCAGCTTTTTTCTGTGCCTGACCCCGCATAACAGACTGATATCAGGCTCAAAGCACTCATCATACTCCGGCCATTTGTACTTGGCCTCCCGCATGATCACACAGTTGCTGCTTTTTATATATCCGAGTATCTGATCCCGCAGGTTGTCCATTACGAACCTGTGCTCAGGGTACATATTGGACATCTCCGGTATATTATCCATACTACTCCTCCGAGTACACTATCCTCTTCATCTCGTCTATCGTGGTGATGCCCTGCCGCGCAAGCCTTGCGGCAGAGTTCTTCAGCTTGGACATACCCTCGGCGATCGCCACTTCCTCTATCTGTTCGGTAGTTCCCTTATTGGAAATGATATGGCGCAGCTTCGGTGTAATAGACATCATCTCGTATACACCGATACGTCCTTTGTAGCCGGTTCCGTTGCACTGGACGCATCCCTTCGCCCTGCAGATATGACCGGGCAGCGGGCGCTTTGCCTGTTCTTCGGGATCGAGCTTCTCGTATTCTTCCTTGTCCTTCGCTATGGTCTCGGGAGTCATACCCAGCTGGGCCATCTCATCCTCAGTGGGCACATCCTCCATCTTGCAGCTGCACAGACGCCTTACCAGTCGCTGGGCGATAACACCGACAGTAGAATCCGCTATCAGGTAAGGTTCCAGCCCCATATCCGCCAGACGGGTGATGGTAGCCGCCGCCGAATTGGTATGCAGTGTGGATACAACCAGGTGGCCCGTGATAGACGCGGTAACCGCTATACTGGCAGTTTCCTGGTCACGGATCTCACCGATCATGATGATATCCGGGTCCTGTCGCAGGATGGAACGCAGCGCGGAAGCGAAGGTCAGATCAGCTTTGGGATTTACCTGTACCTGATTGATACCGTCTATATTCGCCTCGACGGGATCCTCTACGGTGATGATGTTAACATCTGTCTGATTCAGCTCCGCGAGAGCCGTATACAGCGTAGTGGACTTACCCGAACCGGTGGGACCGGTAACCAGTATGATCCCGTTCGGATTCTTAAAAATCTTGTCAAAGGTCTTCAGCTCCTCATCACTGAAGCCCAGGTTCTTCTTATCCCTGGTCAGGTTCTGCTTCGCGGTAAGACGCATAACCGTCTTCTCGCCGTATACGGTAGGCAGAATAGATGCGCGGATATCGTACTCCACCTTATCCACTACCTGAGTGATACGTCCGTCCTGAGGCTTACGCTTCTCGGAAATATCCATGCCGCCTATGATCTTGATACGCGTGATCATGGCCGGAAGCATGTTGGGCTGGTAGGAACCGGCTTCCTGCATCACGCCGTCGATACGGTACCTGACCCTGATACGGGTCTCCAGCGCCTCTATATGGATATCGGATGCTCTCTGGCGAGCCCCCTGCTCTATGATCTTCTTCACCAGCTGGACGATAGGAGCATTTTCAACTGCTTCGTTGACTTCCTCCTCTTCCTCCTGAGCGTTGTTTAAGCCTCTTTCCTTCGCAAATATATCGGCAACGGCCTGTGTCTCCATATTGCCGTAATACCGGTCGATAGCGGCCATGATACGGGTAGTCGCCGCAACCACGGGGGTGATCTGCATGCCCGTGATGAAGGTCATATCGTCGATTGCCTGTATATCCATGGGATCAGCCATGGCCAGTTTCAGATATTTCGAGTCATACGCGTCTATCTCATACGGGATGACCACATATTTCTTAAGAACGGCACTGTCCTTGCACAGGGCTATAACGTCTTTGTTGATGGCCACCGCGTCCAGATTGACACTATCCAGCTTCAGCTGGTTACACAGTGTCTGCACTATGTCATTTTCGGTAACGAAGCCCATGTCGATCAGGGTGTTACCGATCCTGCCTCCGACCTGCTTCTGACGGGCCAGTGCTTCCTTGAGCTGATCCAGTGTGACCTTGCCCGCGTCTATCAGCATATCGCCGATACGTTTTCTCTCTTTAACAAATCCCGTAAATGCCATGGTTTCTTACTTCCTGCTGCTTTCCTGTTCCTTTTTCTTTTCCCTTTTCACTCCGGCTCACGCCTTGCCCTGCCTATATTATCCTTTCGCCTCACCTGCGCGCCGGCGCGTATTTTGAAATATAATCCCTGATATCCGTCTTCCAGTTACCCTGGTGTGCCTTGCGCCAGTGCATGCTGTTGACGCCGTCCTGCTGGACCCAGTCGGTCTTCAGCTCCAGCCAGCGGTTAAGCTCCTCCTCGCTGCTGCATACCGCCAGCCCGTCAGACACCTTCTGTTCAAAATACTCGGCATCGTAAAAATACGACGGAATATCATGGGCAAACTCTATGACCTTGAAGGTAGTAAAATCAAGTATCAATGCTCCGCTGGGTCTGTGTCTTGACACCGAACAGCGGTCTATGTAATCCATCCAGAACCTTGATCTGTCGCCATCGCCGAAGGTGTCGAGGATCGCGTGCTGATTCATCCAGGTCTTGAATTTCTTACGGTTAACAGGACTTACTCCTGACATAACCTCCTCGTAGGAAGCCGTTCCCTCTGCACCGACCAAAGACATGAACATATCCAGCATGGGTATGAACTGTCTCAGTTGGAAAGCATCAAGCTTTGCCAGCATATTGGCAAGAAGCCGGCGCTTTAAGTCCTTGTTCCAGTCCGAAGCCACATTTAACAGTTCCTCCGCGCCCACACGCTTATATTCTCCGGCATCGCATACCAGTACGAACAATTGCGCGCACTCCCGATAGAGTTTTGAACCTTCGGGAACTCCTATCCTGCGCAGCGCGGTAAAATACTCATCTTCCTGATTTGAGGATGTCAGTATGGAAGCCTTGCCGTTAAAGAACTCAGCTCCCCTGCCCGAAGCCAGCGCGTTCATGGCTTCATCCGGCTTATATCCGTAAGCTTTTTCTATCTCCTTTGCAAAGCCCAGATGCCCTTTGAGCATGCCGAACAGTGCCTTGTAGCTCTGCTCATCATAGTGAAGGAGGCACTGTCTGTACAGATCCCTGGCTCCGCCCGCCTCCAGATCCTCCATGAGCGCGGATGAAAGGGTATTCTTCTCACTGTCTTCAGCTTCTGTAAACAGATACTGAGCCAGTAATGCCTTTTCGGCAGGCTCCAGACAAAAGCCCAATCCGTTTACATATCTGCCGCGGAACGCTCCCATCTTCCGGAACATGGCGCGGTAACGGTCATCCAATTCGTGAGCGGTCTCCTTACGGGCTATACGCTCTGCCCTGTCGCTTTCTATCTTCGCCACTGCTCCGGTAAGCAGCTGTGTACGGGAAGCGACATTTGCCGGCACATCCGGCATTTCAGCCGGAGCCGTATTCACCTGTGTATCTGCTGTATCTGACATACGTCTTCTCCATATCGCACTATCACGTAAATGTTCCGGATACACACCGCTTCACAAGCATGGCCGCCTGTCGGGCGGATGAGAAACATCCCGGTTAATACCGCCTTACACCTGTTTCCTGCGCAATGCTGCCTTATGCCAGTCCGCGTATCGCCTTGGGTATCTTGTCAGCGGCATCGGCGATCTCATTCGCGGTCTTGCCCAGACTGCCCGCTGCCGCCGCCAGCTGCTTATCTATAACAGCAAAGGTATCTTCGATGCTCGCTTGCATCTTCTTCGTAAAGTCATCAACTCCGGAATGATAATCCGCGAAGCTGTTTTCCATGCTCTTCGCCGCGGTGTCAATGGCCTGAGAGTAAGTCTCCACAGCCGCCACACTCTTTTCGAGCTTTTCAAAGAACAGGTCATAATTTGCTTTAAGACCTTTATCCGCCTGTTCCATCCTGGTCAGCCAGTCTGCCTGAGCTGCGCCCAATCCGTCTGCTGCCTCGCGGCCTGCCGCAGCTGATGCCTTGATTTCATCGGCTGCCTTACTCGCTCCGTCATTTATATCCTCAGCGCACCTCTTGACCGCTGCCATCATCTCATCTAGCGAAGTCTGCAACCCCTCTTCGAATCCTTTTGAACCGCCTTCCATAGCCGCAGCTGCCTTCGAGAAGCTCTCGTTCAGCGAACTGATAGTCTCCTGCGATCCTGCCTTGAACGAGTCCGCGCTCTCCTTTATGGAAGCATGTGCCGCTTTAAGCGCTTCCAGCATCTGTGAGTGTTCCTGTGCCAGCTCTTTGCTATCCTGAGCCTGAGCCTTCTGGGCCTCCAGAACCTGAGTAAGTATCTCCTTATGTTCCTTCGACGCGGCCTTCAATGTCTCCGCACCGGCAGCCAGCTCCTTCGCCGCCTTCTCAAGCTGTTCAACATTCTTTGCCAGAGCAGCCGCAGCCTCATCCTGCGCCTTGAGCGACTGTGCCAAACTCTGCTCTATCCTGGCGGCCAGCCCGTCAAATGCCGGACCCAATGCCTTCGCTATACTGTCAGCTATGGTCTGGGAAATACCGGATGTAATATCCGCTGTCATCTGCGCGACAGTCTGTGCATCGCCCTTCCTGTTGTCTCCAAAAATCGCCATCCCCTATACCTCCAAATCTGCACCCGGATATCCCCCTTAAAGCTGCGCCTTACTTCATGCCCCGTGTCTTGTAACTTACTGCTAAAGCAACGCAAAACAAGGGTTATTCCTTTGTTTTGTGCAAATGACATAGTAACCCTTTTATATAGTCATGTAAAGTATAGCATGTTTTCACAAAAAAGTACAGTATTTTTTTAATGTCACAATACGCAAAAAAGTTACATTTTCACTAGTATTTTTATGTATTTTAAAAGGCGGGAGAAACTTTACTCCCGCCTTCTGGCCAGATATTTATAAAACAGGTTGTCATCGAGGTCATAAGTGTAGTAGTTGTA
>JAILRI010000168.1 GCA_024698555.1 Lachnospiraceae bacterium | reverse complement strand
GATTCAATATCCCGTGATCTCTTACACTCTGAACCATGTCGTCCAGACGCTCCCCTTCATACAGACGAAAGGGGTGGTCCTTAAATGCCCTGACCTTTTCTATCGGTATCAGCTGCACTCCGGCAATATTGCCCGGAGCATTCGGCGACTCTTCTTTCAGAAGCTCAACTGCGTCCGCAATCGCTTTTCTTTTCGTCGTGCTCGTCTTCATTCAGATTCACCGCCTCTCCCGTCTCTGCCTTGAAGCAGATTTCTTTTTGCCATAGCCGGCTTTTCCTTCCGCCACGCAAAGCACCGGCTGCACGATCTCTTCAATCGTTTCCTCCTTCGTAATGATCAGCCTGCCGTCCTCACACTCCACTTTGACATGCGTGCCGATATCGAAGCCGAACTCGCTGAGCCATTTGCCCTTCAGCATCACTGTCGGCGTAGCCTGATACCTGTATCCGCTCTGCTCGATCACCTTCAGGTTCCTTGTCGTTTTTACTTCATTTGTCATAGATTTACTCCCTTCTGCCGTTCTCGGCTGAAAATAAAATAAGCTGCTGATACGTAATCTTTTCTTACGCATCAACAGCTAAGTTTTTTTATCTCGATATACTATTTTGGTCTTACGAAGGGTTTTTCTCCGCTTCCTCGGCATCCCTGATCTGATAATAGTCGTCCATATTGACGGAGACTTTTATCGTATCATCGGGTTTTCGTCTGCCCAAGAGGCACACAGTCTCCACATGCCCTGTCTGCGGGAACATGTCCACCGGCCGGATCTTGACCGGTTCATAGCCGTAATCCCGGAAAAGCTTTATATCACGCGCAAGAGTTGCGGGATCGCAGGAAACATAAACGACCTTCTTTGGTGTCATTTTCCCGATACAGTCGATCAAAGCCGCATCACATCCCTTGCGGGGAGGATCCACGATCACGATATCGGGAGTCAGGCGATCCATAGAATCTGTTCCCGTTTCGCCGGGAGCATCGTTTTTACCGTGATGATCATTTCCCTCCACTGCTGTCTTCGTATATGTATAAGCTTCCATCCGCAATTTCACTGTGTCAGCCACCTGCATAAGCTTTGGAAACAGTTCTTCCGCCGCTCCGCAGAAAAATTCGGCATTCGTTATTCCGTTAAGCTTCGCATTCTCCTTTGCGTCCTCTATCGCCTGCGGCACTATCTCGATACCATAAACCCTTTTCACATATTTGGCGAAATAAAGGGATATCGTACCGATCCCGCAATAAAGATCCCACACCGTGTCATTTTCACCGGGTGAGGCAAATTCCAGGGCGGTCGCGTACAGTTCTTCCGTTTGTACGGGATTTACCTGATAAAAAGACAGCGGTGAGATACGATACTGAATATCACCTACATAGTCGGTAATAAACGGAAGACCGGCTATCGTCACGACTTTGTCTCCCAGGATCACATTTGTATTTTCTTTATTTACGTTATATGAAACACTGTTAAGAGAATAGTCAGCGTTATGTAAAGAATTGTATTCATTAACCTCTTCCCCGGCGATCGCTGCAAATCTGTCAGCTTTAGGCAATCTGTCAACCGCGATCACCATACATATCATTACCTCATGTGTTGTAAATCCGACTCTTGTCAGAACATGACGGACTATTCCGTTTTTTGACGGATTCTGTTCCGAATACGCTCCGATTCCGCATTCGTCCATATACTTTCTGACAGCCGACATAAGCGCATCGGTAATATCATGCTGCAGCAGACAGCTCTTGGTATCTACTATTTCATGTGAATGCTTCGCATAAAAACCGCATACCACATTTCCTTCTTTATCGCGGCCGATGGGAAACTGTCCCTTGTTACGGTAATGAAAAGGATCGTCCATTCCTATTATCCGGTGGAACTCAATTTTCTTTTCTGTATCTTTATTATCCGAATAGGTATTTAAGGCAGTTTCTTCGTTATCAAAAACGAATCTTTCTTTCTCTGTACCACCTATTCTTACAAATGCATCCAAAACCTTTTTCTGTTTGTACTCAAGCTGTGACGCATAGCTCATCTGCTGCAGCTGACAGCCTCCGCACCTTTTGGCGATCGGACATGCCGGAGAAACCCTGTCAGGCGAAGGTTTTATGATGCGTATGATCCTGGCGTATCCGTAGCTTTTTTTCAGTTTTGTCACTCCTGCAAGCACCAGATCGCCCACGACCGCGTCCTTAACAAAGAAGGTCATGCCATTCGCATGACCTATCCCTTCACCGTCGTTACTGATATCGGTTATTTCCAGTTCAAACTCATCATTTTTATTCATATCATGTCCTTCGTACGTTTGATTCAAAGTTTTTCTGCCATCCAAGCCAGGTAGCCTTATCGTCAACGCCTTCGAGAAGTTCCTTCATCGACTGCATCTTCGCGTCAAGATTGTCGGCAAAATGTAATGCCATCGCTTCAGACAGAGCAGGGACCTTAGGCGATCCAAATTCCAATTTGCCATGGTGGGCTACTATGCAATGTTTAAGCTCTGTTTCAAGCAGCTTCGGAAATCCTTCTATACTGCGTATTCTCTCGCCTATCATTTCCACGCCCATAACTATATGACCAAGCAGATTTCCTTCATCGGTATAGTCATTTTCAGGGAATGAAGACAGTTCATAGACCTTTCCTATATCATGGCACAGGGCTGCCGTAATCAGCAGATCCCTGTTCAACAGTTCATACTGGGCGGCAAATCCGGAGCAGAGCTTCGTTACTGACAGCGTATGTTCAAGAAGTCCTCCGATAAAACCGTGATGTACGGACTTGGCTGCCGAGTGCCGCTTAAAATCTGCGATAAATGATTTATCCTTTACAAAAAGCTGCTCCAATAACGCATGCAGGTGAGGTTCGGATACAGATGATGCCAATTTGAGAAGTTCAGCATACATAGTTTCTATATCATACTTAGAACTGGGCAGATAATCGGCCGGATCATACTCACCTTCCTGTGCCTTAACTATGCGTGTGATATTCAGCTGCGGCTTGTTCTGAAAAGAAGTGAGCTGTCCGTCCACCCTTATAAAATCACCTGTTTCATAGTGTTCTATACCGTTTGTAATGTTCCAGACCTTACCGTCAAGGGTTCCTGTCTTGTCGGACAGAACAAGAGCATAATATGTTTTACCGGTCTTTGCCACCAGGCTTGCTGTCTGTTTGCAATAATATATTTCTCTTATATTTTCACCCTCGTACAGGTCCTTGATATATCTCACCTTATCATTCCTCCGTTTATTTATTACTGAGTATCACCTTTTCTTCAAAATAGGGGTTTTCAGGTCTGCTTGCCCTAAAAACGTGAACCTCCAGAACCGCAGAGGCATCCTTATTCAAAAGCATCTCATAAAACTGCGAAACACTCTTAATTTCTTCATCATCGATCTGCATTATTACATCGCCCTTCTTTATCCCGGCTTTACCTGCAGGCGATGAAGAGATCACCTCATTGATATATATTCCGTTTTTGATGCCCATATTTTCAAGTATATCTGCCGGAATATCCTCGCTGCGGATTCCGAACAACGGAATCTCGGAGCCGTTAAGCAGCTTCAAGATCAGCGGTTTCAGTGAATTGATCCCTATGATCCGATATTTGTTCATATCCTGATCCTTCGATGCAGGTATAAACCCCACCAGATTGCCGGAAACGTCTATAACTACCCCATCACCTTCAGGGCTGAAGGAAAAATCCGTCATGAATTCGTCCATACTGCCATCCAGAATATAGCCGAATATGCCCGTATGAGAAACATATCCGAATTCCATCGCCCCGTAATAGCCGTTGGGTCTGCCTATGGCGATCACCGGTTCTCCGCATGCCAATGAATGTGAATCCCCCAGTTGCATATATTTTATGTATTCCGGCAGTTCATCAGGCAGTTCTTTCAGTTCAACAGATAGCACCGCCATATTGCTCTCCAGGTCAAAGCTGTATAGCTCTGTGTCATAAATACCACCGTCAGGAAGCATCGCTTCCAGCCTGTCAGCTCCGGCTACCAGATTATAATCTGCCAGAATGAGCAGTTCTACGCCATTGTTGCCCATGAGAACACCTGTAAGCTCCTGCTTAGTCTCGATACTCTCATCCATCCAATTCACTCCGGTAGTCACCGAATAAACCCTTATCAGTGATTCCTGAGCCTTTACGGCAATCTCCCGCATACGAGCTATCATTCCCAGATATCCATCCAATGGATTCTCAGATTCCGTTCCCTGATCGTCTTTTTCCCGGCCAGAAGTCTCCTGATCGTCCTTTCCCTGTTCTCCTTTCTCCGTACCGTTATCTGTTTCTTCGCCCCCGGCCGTATCAGGCTGCCCGGCCGCAGTGGTTATGAGTTCCGGAGAAATGCCGACAGTAGGAGTCGCCGTGTCCTGAACCGGCGGCAACGAGACCGCTTCCGTGACCGGTATTTCTGAAGGTGCCGTTTCATCTGTAGGCGCCGCAGTTGGAGCCTCTTTGGGTGTCGGCGTATTCTGTGGTCTGTCTGTAACCGTATCGGTCGGCGTTTTGTCAGGTGCTGTTGTCGGTACTTTCACCAGCTTGTTAGTCGGAAAGGAGACTTCACTTCTGATGCTTCCGGTAGGCGATACAGTGGGTATATCCTTTTCTGTTTCTATTCCCAGCACCTTCGCTACAGGGTCTGCCGATAACAGAAATGCCGCTCTTGCAGACAGACCGAAAACAATACCGGCAAGAAGCGCAAGTCCTATCACGGAAAGCACCTTTTTCAAGCGTTTTCTGGTTTTTGATTTTATCTTCTCCTGCACATAACTGAAACCATTCTCGCTGTCAGGAATCTGGTTCAATCCGCCGTTTTCGTCCTTATTATCGCCCATAGTATATTCCCTCAAAAAAACTAAAAAACCGCGAAGCTATACTTCCGATTGCGTCAGACTGAATGTAAACTCAGTCCCGACTCCTTCGGTACTGATAACACTGATATTCTCATCATGAGCCGATATTACTTCTTTTACTATTGACAATCCTAGTCCGGTGCCTTTTTTATCTTTTCCGCGAGATGAATCGATCTTGTAAAAACGATCCCATATCTTGCCTATGTTTTCCTTTGCGATCCCGACACCATGATCGCGAATTCGTACAAATACTTTGCTTCCCTTTTCTTCGGTCTCAATCTCTACCTTGGAATCCTGGTTGGAAAATTTTATCGCATTATCCGTCAGATTATACAGAACCTGCTGTATCCTGCTCATATCGGCATCGACATAAGTTGCGATCGCGGCAAATTCCAGTTCCAGCATGATATGTTTTTCCTTGCATGTGCCTTCAAAAGCCGCAGCAACCTTTTTGATGACCGTATTTATATCAAAGCTGGTGATATCAAGTATCAGTCCTTTACCGTCTATCCTGTTCAGATCCAGCAGATTGGAAGTAAGCTTCTGCAGCCTGTCAGTCTCAAATACAATAATATCCAGGTACCTGTCCTGTGATTCAGGCGGAATGGTTCCGTCCTGGATCGCTTCCACATAACCCTTGATAGACGTAAGCGGAGATCTGAAATCATGAGAAATATTTGCTATAAATTTCTTCTGGTAATCCTCCACTCCTTTTACCCTGTCAACCATATAGGCTATGGTACCCGCCAGTTCCGTAAATTCGTCACGCCTGCGTATCTTTAGCGGATATTCGTAATTTCCGTTGGCATATTCCATGGCTGCTTTTTTAACTTTTCTGATCGGACGGACGCAGATCAGGTATATCATATAAAACACCGCCAGCAGAATCCCGGCTATGATCAGCAGCATCTCATTTGCTACGTTCATATATACGGTCGAATCACGTACGACCCTTGACATAGGTACTAAAATACAGATATATCCCTTAACCGAATAATTCTCGACCACCGCTTCATTGACGCAAAGCATCGGTTCTTCAAACAAACCCGGAAAATCCACATTTTCTGCAAATACCTGATTCAGAAGATCCTCGGAATAATTATCCAGCTGAAATGCGCCGCTGCCTCTGGTGTCGATCAGGACGTACTTGTTGGCATTTATTACCCATATCCTGGCATCTATCAGTTCGTCATAGATCACCATCTGCTGCCTTACCTGCGCAAGCGAGATCTCCCTGTCATAATAGAGGTCGGAATAAACCGAGGCTATCCGCTGAACATGCTTGTAATAAGTATTCCTGATATCTTCGTATACACTTTTATGAAGATAATGATTTCCCAGCAGATTAATGACAAAAAAAACCGCTATGACCGCTGCCACGTAGCATATGATAAGCTTCACATGCAGCTTCATGGGCACCTCCGGATATTCTTTTATTTCGTCATAAATTTATATCCTACGCGCCAGACAGTAGAAATAGCCCATTTGTCATGGTCATGTATCTTCTCTCTCAGGCGTTTGATATGTACATCAACAGTTCTCGAGTCTCCTATATAATCGTAATCCCATATCCGGTCCAGCAGCTGTTCCCTGGTAAACACCTGATTGGGATGTGATGCAAGGTAATACAGAAGCTCCAGTTCTTTAGGAGGCATCTCGATGATCCGTCCCATATATTTTACGGAATAATTGGAGAGGCTCACCTCCAGATCAGGATAACGTACAATTTCCTCTTTTACGCTGCTTCTGCCTTCTCCCTCTGTCGGGGTATCCGCCCCCGCATGATCAATGTCCGCCTCTTGAGCGCTCTTACGGCGAAGAACTGCCTTGACGCGGGCTACCAGCTCTTTTGAATCAAAAGGCTTGACCATATAATCATCGGCACCGAGTTCCAGCCCCAGTACCTTATCAAAAGTTTCGCCTTTGGCGGAAAGCATGATGATGGGAACCAGGGAATCCTTTCTTACGCGTCTGCATACCTCATATCCGTCAATTCCCGGAAGCATAAGATCCAGGAGGATCAGATCAGGTTTAAAAGAAACAAGCTGACGCAACGCTTCTTCTCCATCCTCCGCTATTTGTGTCGAAAAACACTCCTTGTTCAGATACAGCGCTATCAATTCGGCAATATTGTTGTCATCATCAACTATCATAATCCGTTGTTTTTCCATCAGTCCGGTTTTTGTCACTCCTTAAACTCAACAATAGTAACACCCCTGTCGCCTTCACCAAATTCCCCAAGTCGGTACCCTTTAACATATCTGCAGTTTTTCAGATGCCTGTGTACGGCATCCTTTAATGCTCCGGTTCCCCTGCCATGTATGATCGATACCTTAGGCATATGAGCCAGGTAAGCATCGTCCAGATATTTATCCACTATAGGCAGAGCCTCATCCACTCTCATACCTATGATATTGCATTCGGAAGAAACGCTCAAAGACTTGGACATGGCTATTTTACCGGCTCCGGTACTTTTCTTAGTTTTTACTTCCGGCTCACTCTCGACATATTCAAGATCTGTAAGCTTGACTGAAGATCTCATGGCACCCATCTGGACAAAAACTTCCCCCTTCTGATTAGGTTCGGAAGTCACTTTGCCCCGGACTCCCATGGAGAGCACCATGACCTCATCACCGACCTTGATATCACCCGGCTTTCGATCTTTTTTGGGAGTACCCGGTCTTTTGATAGCTGTTTTTGCTCCGGCTTCGTCCAGTTTATCGCGCAGCGCCGATCTTTCAAGTTCAAGCTCGCGCATAGCCGCTCCTGCGGAGCCCAGCTTATTGATATTTCTTATGCTCTCATCCGCGTAATCCTTGGCTTTCTGAAGAATATCACGTGCCTGCTCATTTGCACGCGCGAGTATCTTGTCTTTGGCCGCGTCGATACGTTCATTCTTACGCGCAAGAGCCTCTTTCAGGTTTCTGGCTTCCTCCAGTGCGGCTTTAGTTTCCTCTTCTCGTTTTTCAAGCTCTACTCGGGCCTTATCAAGCTCGCTTACGGTATCTTCAAAGCTTTTATCTCTGGTTCCGATAAAACTGCCGGCCATATCTATGATCTCATCGGAAAGTCCGAGTTTCTTCGAAATGGCAAACGCGTTTGATTTACCGGGCATCCCGATAAGCAGCCGATAGGTAGGGCTTAATGTCTCAACGTCAAACTCACAGCTTGCGTTGCATACATCCGGCGTCGATAGCGCATAAAGCTTAAGCTCGCTGTAATGCGTCGTTGCCGCAACATGAGTACCTCTGTTGTGCAGATCGGTAAGAATTGCCATTGCAAGCGCTGCTCCTTCAGTGGGATCTGTTCCTGCTCCCAGCTCATCAAACAACGCCAGTGAATGAGCATCCGCTTCTTTCAGTATGGACACGGTATTGGTCATATGCGATGAAAATGTAGACAGACTCTGCTCAATGCTCTGTTCATCACCTATGTCGGCAAACACCTCTTCAAAAACACCCAGCTGCGACCCTTCAAAAGCCGGAATATGCAATCCTGCCTGCCCCATCAGTGTAAACAAGCCGATAGTTTTGAGAGTGACAGTCTTACCGCCGGTATTTGGACCGGTTATTATCAGAAGTGAGAAATCGTCTCCCAGCCTTATATCTGTAGGAACCACCTTTTTCGCGTCTATAAGAGGATGCCTGCCCTTTTTTATATTAATATATTTATCATCGTTAAATACCGGCTCGGATGCTTTCATCTCCTTTGCCAGAGCTGCTCTGGCAAATATAAAATCAAACTCCGTAATGGTATCCTGATCATAAGTCAGCTCTTTTGTATGCCCATAGAGCATGTTTGAAAGATTCTGAAGGACCTTCTCTATTTCCTCTTTTTCCTTTACTCCAAGCTCTCGCAGATCGTTATTTAGCCTTACCACAGCCATGGGTTCAATAAAAAAAGTGGATCCGCTGGCACTCTGGTCATGAACCATACCATCAAACTTATTTTTATATTCGCTTTTAACAGGAAGACAGTATCTGCCGTCACGCATGGTGATCAGGTTATCCTGAAGCACTATCTGACTGTCTTTTGAATTCACTATGGAATTAAGCTGATCCCTTATCTTGTCATGAGTCGCCTTGATCTGCCGGCGCACGCTTTTCAGCCCGGGGCTGGCATCATCCGCGATCTCCTCCTCGGAAATTATGCAGCGTAATATTTCGTTGTTCACTGTTTCCAGAGGTTCCAGCAGCTCAAAGCGTTCTGTGAGAGTATCGCCCATATCTTCGTCCCCACCGCGTCTGCCGTAATTTCTGATGTACCGTACAGCAGTCAGAAGGGATGAAATATGCAGCAACTCCCCGGCCCCCAGGCAGGAGCTGATCTCCAGTCTCTTTATGGAAGCCCTTATATCATGTATTCCCGAAAAACTGAGCGATCCTTTTTTGAATATCCTGGCAAGCGCATCTGCGGTCTCAGTCTGAAGTGTCCTTATAGCCTCAATATCCGTCAACGGACGCAGCGAACGACACTTTTCCTTGCCCAGAGCGGAACCGGCCAGCGATTCCAGTTTTTCGAGTATCTTAAAATATTCCAGTGTTTTTAAAGCTTTTTCATTCATAATTCGTATCTGTTAAATAAAAATTCAATCCCAGCTCAGCCTGTGCAGGCTGCCTGTCAGGTTCATTCCCGCAAACCCGTTCTGCCTGAGTGCTTCGAAAAGTATTATAGATACGGAGTTACCCAGATTAATGGATCTTTCCTCTCCCATCATAGGTATCCTGATACACTCGTCGGGATGTTCTACAAGGATCTCCTCGGGAATGCCCCTGCTCTCCCTGCCAAACATGATGAAATCATTCTGTCCGAACTTTGCTTCACTGTAAATATGACGCCCCTTAGTAGTCGCATAGTACACCCTGGCATCAGGATTCTTTGAGCAGAAATCCCCGTAATCTTCATACATATGCAGATCAAGCCTGGGCCAATAATCCAGACCTGCTCTTTTCAGGTGTTTATCATCAATAATAAATCCCAGCGGCTTGATCAAATGCAGTGACGAACCTGTGACCACACAGGTTCGCCCGATATTCCCCGTATTTTCAGGAATCTCGGGCTCAAGCAGTACAATATTCAAAATATCCTCCCTGATCAGTCCTCTTTGATCGCAATGAATATCTTGAAGAGAAATGCCCCTTCATAGTTGAATGGAATACAGATATTTGCGGCATAATTGCTGTTGAACGTCACATTGCCCGAACACAGTGTAGGCGGCGTGATATCTATGGAAATGCCGCCCAGTGAATACAAGGTAGCGGTATTTCCCATTATCATATTGCACAACTCGCATAAAGCGCTCTGTGCCAGTTCATCAAGCTGTGAAAGCTCCATCATACACATCTGTGAGGCGATCTTAAGAGCAGCCGGCGAGGGAAAATCAAGTATTGCCTGTCCCCTCATCTCCCCTGTGATACCCATGAGGATCAGAAGCTCTTCATCGGAGAATTTTGCTTCAGCAATAGAAGGCTTTCCAATAGTCACAGCCATTTGGCAGGCATCCTGAATAACTTTAACAGACGCTTTGAGAAGGGGATTTATATACTCAACATTTACATTTGCCATATCAATATGCCTTTCCGATTTCTTAACAACAAATAAGAACTAAACCGTACCCCGTACGTTTGCTACAAATCTTTCGATCCTTGCCAGAGCCGTTTTGAGCTTTTCTATAGAATATGCATAACTTATCCTGAGATACCCTTCACCGCAGTCGCCGAAGGCATTTCCCGGGACTACAGCAACTTTTTCTTCATTCAGAAGCCTTGTGGCAAACTCTTCGGAAGTCATTCCCAGGTGTTTTATGCACGGGAACACATAAAACGCGCCCTTGGCTTCAAAGCAGTCGAGCCCTATCCTGTTGAACTCATGCAGAAGATAATGCCTCCTGGCATCATAAGCCTCACACATCCTCGCTACATCGGCGTCACCGTTTTTCAGAGCTTCTACCGCCGCGTACTGGCTGGTAGTCGGTGCGCACATGATGGCGAACTGATGCAGTTTTGTCATCTGTGATATGATATGTGCCGGACCTGCCGCATACCCAAGCCTCCATCCGGTCATGGCGTAGGCTTTTGAAAACCCGTTGATGACTATCGTACGTTCCTTCATCCCTTCAAATTCTGCTATCGATACATGCTTCTGTCCATATGTCAGTTCCGCGTATATCTCATCAGACACCACGTACAGATCATTTGCTCTGACTATCGCAGCTATCGCTTCAAGATCCTCCCGGTTCATGATCGATCCCGTAGGATTGTTCGGAAAGGGCAATACCAGGATCTTGGTCTTTGGCGTAATGGCCGCCTCAAGAGCTTCAGGGGTAAGCCTGAAATCATCCTCACCCTTGAGTTCCAGAGTTACCGGTGTTCCTCCTGCCATGATCACACAGGGTTCATAAGAAACATAGCTGGGCTGTGGAATGATCACCTCGTCTCCGTGATCAAGCATGACCCGCATAGCCACATCTATTGCCTCGCTTCCGCCTATAGTGACCAGTATTTCATTTTTGGCGGTATAATGAAGATTAAATCTGCGATGCAGATAGTTAGCTATTTCCTCGCGCAGCTCTATCAGACCGGCATTGGAAGTATAGTGACCTCTGCCCTTTTCCAACGAATAAATGCCTTCCTCCCTGATATGCCAGGGCGTATCAAAATCCGGCTCTCCCACACCCAAAGAAATGGCATCCTTCATCTCACTCACCACATCGAAAAACTTTCTGATGCCGGAAGGCTTGATATTGACAATAGTTGAATTTAAGGGTTCTCTCATGGTGTTACAAGCATCCTTTCATCTTTTTGCTCGGCTTCCATGGCGATGCCGTGCTCCTTATATTTCTTCAGGACAAAATGCGTTGCAGTACTTAATACTGCCTCCATGGGAGCAAGCTTGGCTGACACAAAACCGGCGACCTCCCTCATACTCTTTCCTTTGATGATCACTGTAAGATCAAAACCTCCGGACATAAGATATACCGCTTCCACTTCACTGAACTTATAGATACGTTCGGCAATAACGTCAAAGCCCTGCCCCCGCTGGGGAGTAACCTTGACCTCGATCAGTGCCGTGATATTTTCATTATCGACTTTTTCCCAGTTAATGAGCGTAGTATATCCGCAGATGGTATGATCCGCTTCCATCTCACATATGGCGGCAGAGACCTCTTCCTCGGAGACCCCGAGCATCACTGCAAGTTCAGCCGCAGTCAGTCTTGCGTTATGATCTATATTACGCAGTATCTTTTCTTTCAAAGAGAGATTGTTTTCCAATTCATTCACCCGCTTTCTAAAATTAACTAAATTTATCTATCCGGTGTCAGGTACTGAATTCCTGCTTCAGTAATGACACATCTGGCCTTTTCTTCAGTAGTAAATCCGATGATCACAGACTTATATCCCGCCTGTTCCAGTTTATCGACCAGCTTCAGCCCATCGTTGCAGCAGGCGAGAACACATCCCAGCGAACTGATATGATAAGGGTTCACATCACAAAGATCGGCTGTCTCAATACAAAACTGTCTGATCGGTATTTTATCCAACCAAACCTTTAGCCCGCAGCCCTCATTTTCACCCAGCATATACAAAGCCTGAAATATACCCTGCCTGGCTATAACGAACACATCCGCGTCGTGATCCCTCATGATCTTTAATGCCGCATCATCGGCAAATTCCGCAGTAAGCTTCGAAACGCCTTCGCTTATATAGCCTGCCGCGTACCGAAAGCAGATACTGTCCCAGTTCTTTGAGATCAGTTTCAATACACCATCCTCAGCGATACTCCCGATAAGTAATATGTCCATTTGCAAATATTCCCCAAATTTGGTATACTCTATGGTGAAATGTACTTTTCTCTATCCGGTAAAAAGCTGAACAGTTACGATGTATCAGTTGAATGCCGATACAATGAGAGGAAGGATCATGGCCAGTACCACTATGATCACTATCACCAGTGTGACTGTTTTTCTTGTTTTGGAATTGAACATGTTCATTAGTATATCCTCCGTAATTTGTTTATTGAAAGGAGCTCACAGGTATGCCCACTTTGTTTTGTCTGGTAATACTTTTTCTGATCTGGTTCACGTATGAACGTAAGAAGAACGATACCGACTTTTCCAAGTCCGACGCCTTCTGGAAACGCGAACGTGAGGCATCATATGTTCCCAAGCAGAGCACAGACGACATCAGTTATATAGAAATCCCCGAGGATGTCATCCCAAATATCCTTGATACAGACAGTGAAGAGCTGCAAGCCGCTATCAAAGCTATCCGCCGCCTCCGAAACAGCAAAATCTGTGATCTGTCGGAATACAGCAATACCGATCTGCGTCTTAAATACGGAACAGCCAACTTTAACGATCTGTCAGCGGCCGACAATAACTATACCAAGCTCGTCCAGTATTCCGGCAAGCTCCTTACCTACCTTTCAGAAGCCGGAAGGGCGAATGAAGCCGCAAACTATCTTGAATTTTGCAAAACAAACAGTATACGTTCAGGAATGATCGACCGCGCGGCAATCATCGCCACTGACTCCGATCGTTCCGATGCTCCGGCTTCAGACGGGACGGCAGACTAGTACATCGATTCTTAAATAACTGGACCGAATGCTTGCCTGCTTATCCCGATAGCACACGCCTGAAAGCCTCGCCGTAGCCCGCTACGTCTGCGTTTTCAGACATGTACTCTCGGGCAAGCATTCGGCGCATTAG
>JAILRI010000002.1 GCA_024698555.1 Lachnospiraceae bacterium | reverse complement strand
CTGCCCAGTGAGCGCGACAGAAAGATGACCATATTGCTGACTCCATTTATGAGCTGCTCTGCTAAGCTGCCTATCTACGCTTTTTTTGTAGACGCTTTCTTCCCTTCCTATAAAGCGCTCATCATGGTAGGGCTGTATATTTTATCTATACTGATAGGTATTGCGGTAGCGTTTTTGTTCCGCGGAACGCTCTTTAAAGGAGAAGCGGTGCCCTTTGTTATGGAGCTTCCGAACTACCGGCTTCCGGGCCTAAAAAACGTCGGCCAGCTCCTTTGGGAAAAAGCCAAAGATTTCCTGCAGAGAGCATTTACCATCATCCTTCTGGCAACCATAATCATCTGGCTGCTACAAAGCTTCAGTCCCCGTTTTGACCTCGTGGCAGATCAGCAGGACAGTATACTGGCAGTGATCGCCGGGTGGCTCACTCCACTCATGAAACCGGTCGGGCTGGGTGACTGGAGGATATGTACTTCGCTTATCAGCGGATTCCTGGCCAAGGAAAGTGTAGTTTCCACCCTGGGAATACTCTTCGGTCAGAATATTCAGGAGGTCATGCCCACTGCAACGGCTGCGGCATTGTTAGTGTTCTCGCTGCTGTATACGCCGTGTGTGGCAGCCGTCGCATCCATTAAGCGTGAACTGGGGGCAAAGTGGGCTGTCGCCGTCGTCCTGTGGCAATGCTTTATCGCCTGGGGCGCGGCGCTGATAGTCCACCTGATATGCACGGTCATCTAAATCGAACAGAAAACAACTGCCCCCTGCAGGAACACTGGAAATCCTGATGATTTAATTATCTATAGTTTCGATCAGGTACGCGACCTCGTGGAGATGGTTAGCCGTTCCTTCCCTCGGATAATACATGTACAGCATACAGGTAAGCCCCTTCTCATCAGGCAGGAACATAAATTCCATATTATAGGTTTTTCCGCTGTTCAAAGCGTACGAGGTTGAAATGTAGTCATATTCCCTGTTTTCGATCTTAACGGAAGTGGATTTGAGTTTAAAATCGGCATCCAGACCGGACAGAATATTCTTCACTATCAGTTCTTCGATGTAACCTCTGGCCGATTTCGACGGGTTTTTCGGGGTCGGCTCGAGGTACTCCAGATAGTTAAAATAGAAAATGTTGAATATTTCTGGATAATCGAGATTGCGGGGTTCTATAGCATTTAGAAAGAACTGGTAACCATTGATCCCGTTGTTGGTAAGCCTGCCCATACAATAGGTATCCTTCCACCCCTCCGGAATATTGATCACAACATGGCTGTCCGCCGCCATATCATCTGCCGGCTCCCCGCAAACAGCATCATCACCATAAAAGGCGTACTGACGCTCCTGAATAAATTCTTCTCTCCCAACGCTCAGATGCTCAGCCTCAAGCACATATGAATCGCCCAAGATCCCGGTCATCCTGATCCTGCCATATGCCGTTACCGGATCATAATCCGAGAGTCCGCCGTAAAATCCCTGAAGTCCCCTCGCCGATATATCCACTACGATCCTTCCGGCCGATCCATACAGCAGCATCTCACTACTCCCGTCTTTTAAAGATCCGGGCATAACCCTGCCGGTAACATATACTGCCTTACCATTATATAAATCCCTGAAATTCTTTAAGTCATTTCTAAAGACAGTATTTAAGGAGTCTATATATTCAGCCTTATACATGGTTTCGGTAAGCAGGCACTCCTTCAGCAGGGCCGTAGTCTGAGCCGCCTCTGTATATCTGCCCGATATAAGGGAGCTAAGCAGGATTAAAACGACTAATGCCGCAATTTTTATATTTCTGTTCCTCTTACACTTTCCTCTTGCGAATCCCTTTGTCATCTTAACTCCTGTTCTTCAATTATCACGATGTTTGCTATGCTGCTGTTCATATCTGCAGGATACAACTCGTCAACTGCTTCGATCACTTTCTTGAAAGTCAGGGTCTCCGCATACATATCATGCAGAATAAAACGCTTTCCTTCATATCCACCATTTTTCAGTTTATCCTTAAATGAGTCTAAATCCATGTATGGAATTCCCTCAATAATGATGATCTGTGCCGAATATCGATTCCCTACAGTGATATTTACCTCATCGGCCGGAGAAGGAGAAGGAGTAAGCATGCCGGTAGGCTTTGGCGTGACGGTGGGAGTAGGCATCAGCGTAGGTATCGCCGTCGGTTTCGGAGTGGGGTTAGAAGCCTCGTAAGCTTTTAACGCATTACCGATCGAATCCCCCTCAGCGCCGTTTAACTCAATAAATGGCCTGGTCGCGTTTTTCAATACATACCTTGTGCCGATATAGCCGGTAAGCAGAAGCGCACACGCCAGGCATACGGCTATGAGACTTGGTTTATTATTGTGTTTCAATCCTTTTTTACCTCTCGGAAAAAACTGCTTAGGTGCTTAGCTGTATCAATCTATCGTTGTAACAGAATAATTAACGCCCTTATTCTCGCAGATATCCTCAACCTCATGAAATATCGCGGCGGTGGCATAATCATCGACTATCCTTACCGGAACCCTGTTATCCACATAGTAATCAAGATATTTGTCCAGCTCTCCTGTCCCCGCCTGTTTACCCCCGATAAACAACGCTCCGCCCTGAAGCAGTATCGTATCCTCATCCTGCATGGTCTCCTCAATGCCGCTATGAGTAGGTTCAGGTGCCTCACTTCCATCATTTCCGGGTATCCCTCCCCGAAAATCCCTTACCAGGAAATTGACCAGATAGATCATAAAAATAATGACCAGAGGAAGCATTATCACCCACACAGTCTTTGGAACCCTGCCAAACAGCCTGGCTATAGGCTGTCTCAAGGCGGCAATGATACCTATCGCCACCGCTAAGGACAGTATCAGAAGAGTTACCGCCAATCCTGAATTCATGTATCAAACTCCTTAGTGTTCAAACCAATTCTTTACATACCCTTCACATATACATTCGCGTGCTTCGAGGAAATATCGCCAAACATCTTCAGTATCCGCTGCTCGTCGCGGTAAAGCATGCCTTCCTCGCTCACAGTATTTACTGACAGAATGGTATAAAGATTACCGTCCCTTCCGATGGCTTCTTCTATGTACCGTTCGCACTCCTCCCAACGTTTGTCCTGATCGCTGGGATTGATGGCAATAGTCTTCATATCACCGTCATTTATCTTTATGTAGATAGTGCGGCGGACCCTGTTGGATGGCTCAAATCCGGCATACACGCTGATCAGGGTAAAATACGTATTGATGTCGTCATAATTTTCCATCTGCCCGGCCATAACCGCATTTTGTGCCTCTGCAGCCGCCTGACTGCTTTCTGCTGCCTGTGCTGCGCTTTGAGAATCTTCAATAGTCATCTTCTGTGACGCGAAGACCACGATCAGCACGATAAATACCACATCCAGCAGCGGAGTTAAGTCTATCAGGATCTTGCCGATAGATTTTGATCTTTTCTCTTTATTCATTTGGAATCAGTCTCCCCGCCCTGAAAAAACTTGTCACGCGCCATGTTGTAGTTTTGTTCAAATGTGTCAAAGAACAGATCCATCCCGTTCACGGTCTTGCTTACAAAGACAGCGTCCAGCACTCTTAAAAGTATGGCAGCGATCAATCCCCAGAATGTAGTAGACATTGAAAGTGAAATCGCTTCGCTCATCTTCCCGATATCTCCCATCTGCTGGATAAGACCAGCCACAGTACCCAAAATACCCAGTAACGGAAAAACAGGTACAAACTGCTCGAAAATGCCGTAAACAAGCTGTATCTTGTTAAAGTCCTCTTTATAACCGAGTATCTCTTCCCAGGTATAGGCATCAGGGTTTTTAAGTATCCCTCCGGGCGTAAACTCCGTCGAGCGGTTTCTCTTGTGTTTTTCATCGATCTTTAACTGAATCTTGTTGATCCCGTAGATCACATAGCCAAAACCTGCCAAAGTGATGATAGTAAGAGCGATAATGATCCCGTTGATCGACTGCCCGATAAAAATAGCCAGACCTTCCATATGCTGTAATCCTTTCTTCCGGATATACCGGTTTCTTGTAAAAATGTATTTCCCAAGCTCCCTTTTCACTTCCGCATTTCACGGAACTCCTCTGCCGTCTTTTGGAGCAGTGATCCCGAAGTTACGCCTTACAGGTGCTATCAGTACTCTTCCTGTTCCGTCATATACATTTACCAGACCTTCACCCGACGCAAAAGAGCCGGCTAAAGTTTTGGTGGTACGCTCCACAGTAAATTTTAAGGTGCTTGACCAGGCCACTGCCATATTACCGTCAATCCGCAATGTATCATCATTAATATCCACAGTGATCAATTCGTCCGCAGGCACCGGACTTTCAAGCGCTGCTATGCCCGAGCCTGTAAGCGTGGTATTGAACAGTCCCTCTTTGCCCAGAATCATGGAAGAAACCGTCTTTCGCCCCGAAACAAAAGCTTCTACCGTATCCTCGCAGGCCAGAAACATACCGTCCTCTATCACCGCGTCGCCGATCCAGTTATCCATATCAAGCAGTAAGATATGATTGAACGTCGGTTCCAGCACCAGTGTTCCCTCTCCCGTATACAGAGGCTTTACTGCCGGCTCCTCGGTCACTGTGCTTGCAGCCAGTATTTTAAAAAGATCTCCTGCTCCCCTTATCCCGGTGGAGGCTTCTATCTGCCCTATCATAAGCTGCATGGAGCCGCCCTGCGCTATTACCCCGATCTTCCCGTTAAGCTCCGCTATCAGCTGCCTCTTCCTTACATTCATCTCGGAAGCGAAATATGCTGTCTGTGCCATTTCCGGAGAAACGGATATGTCGCGCAGATATTCAATTACCGAGAATACGCCTTTTTGCGCGGTAACTGTCCGGGATTGGGTATTTTCAAAGAGATTAGTTTTGATCATATCTACCTTCCCAGATACTCCAGATTCTTCTTTATCAGCTCGCAGCGCTGCTTCACGCAGTCGGCTGAACGCAACGGATCTTCGGGTGTGTTGAACACATAGTCTGTAAGTCGTTCTACGTCAGTAGTCACAACATGAAGCCTGGTATCACTTGCCGCGTAATAGATGAATATCTTTCCGTCATCGTCCATGATCGCTCCGTTGGAGAAGGTAACATTGGATACATCTCCCACCCTTTCTCCGCCGTGTGGAGCAAGGAACAATCCGGAAGGCTCGGCGATAACCCTTGCAGGATCATCAAGCGCGGTCGCGAACGCATACAGGACATATCTTAGTCCGGCTGCGGTGTTACGTACACCGTGCGCGATATGTATCCAGCCCTTGTCTGTCTTTATGGGCGGGGCGCCCGCGCCGTTCTTCGACTCCGTGATGGTATGATACCTGCGCCTGCTGATGATCTTCTCCTCATCGATAACAGCGTGCTCGATTTCATCGCACAGTCCGAAGCCTATGCCTCCGCCGGAACCAGTCTCGATAAAATCATCCATGGGTCTGGTATAAAAGGCATACTTTCCGTTAACAAACTCGGGATGCAGTACCACATTGCGCTGCTGAGGGGAATTAAGCGTCTTGAGATTGTCCAGTCTCTCCCAATGCTCCAGATCCTTCGTCCGCACTATGCCGGCTGCAGCTACCGCTGCAGACAGGTCATTGGACGAAGTGTCCTTCGATTCGGAACAGAAGACTCCATATATCCAGCCATCCTCATGCTGCGTAAGACGCATGTCGTATACGTTGGTCTCTTCCGGACAGGTATCGGGCAGGATCACCGGATAATCCCTGAAAACAAACCTGTCGATACCGGTATCGGATTCAGCAACCGCAAAGAAGCTCTTCCGGTCATTACCTTCAACTCGTACCACCAGGCAGTATTTACCGTTGAGCTTTATAGCCCCGGCATTCATAGTGGTATTTACGCCCAGACGCTCCTCAAAGAAGGGGTTGGTAACGGGATTTAAGTCATAACGCCAGAACAGGGGTATACTGTGCCGGGTAAGCACCGGATTGATATACCGTTCATATATCCCGTTATAAAAACGGTCGTTCACCATATTTTTCTTTGTGGTGACCAGTTTGTACTTTTCAAGCTCTTTGTAGTAATCAGGATGCAGATCCATATGATACCTTCCTCCTTTAATTTTTCTTACGGGACAGCGAAACCCTGATATAATCGTCAGGTGATGAGCCGGACTTAAGCCTCTTATAGGCGGCATCCAGGTATTTCTTCACGGATCCGGCTGTAGTGTACTCCACGGTTTTGTCAGCAAAGCCGTTTACTTTGACCGTAAGCTTTACTTTAGTATTGACCGGGAGGAACACGGTTGTATACTGTCCGTCGCCTATATAGGCGGTACCGTCAACAAGCACTCTCTTGCCCGAATTTACATAGACATTATACTCATTATAGCCATCGGGTCCGCGCAGATCCAGTACGTAAGCCAGCAGCTCCTTCCCTTTTCCCTTCCACTTTTTGCCCGAGTAGCCATTGTCGGGAGCATATGCTTTTTGCATACAGGCAGCGGTATATCCGATGCTTCCGTTGTTGTTCACTTTGGAATTATTGATCAGTTTGCCGCCGATGAGTATCGAGGGTTCTCTTGAATTATCATCCTTTTCCTTGATCGTTACGGTCCCGTCATTGATCAGATAGGCGTTTCTACCGATCACGATCCCGCATCCGTTGTCGGTCACAACATTGATCTTGCCGCCTTTGCGGTTCTCGAGCCTGCCATGTGAAGAGGTATCCCCGTCTTTCTCGAAACGTTTTACTACCCTGTCCCTCGGGAAGAAGCTCTCAACAACGGAAATGCCTGTCCCGTTTTTGATATTCAGGTCTATGGTTCCGTAATTGATAAACTCGGCTTCCTGAACATGTATCTCCGCATAAAACGAATTCTCCCATTCGGCAGATTCGGCCGCGTAGCTGTCGGCGAACGTCTTTCGTCTGACATCGGAGGTTACCTTGATTTTGCCATAGTTATAAAAACTGTTGTGATCGATCTCTATGGCCGCAAACTCATAAAACCTCTTTGAATCTGATGTTATATTGATCGTTCCGTTGTTGACTATGGGAGTTTTCGCGAAGGACTCCTTATGCTCTCTGTTCTGTGAACCGTCCTCCATGCTGATGTGGCCGTAACCTGTCACATTGACGGTTCCGTTATTGATGACTACGGCGTCCTTTTCATCACGCATGTCGGTTTTAAGTGCCCCCGGACCAAAATCGATGTCAAAATCATTGCCCCAGCTTAGTGTCCCGTAATCAAGATCGATCACGCCTGTTTTACAATTCAGGAATATATTTGATCTTATGGATCTTTGGTAGAAGCTGTCGGTAGCCGTTTTAGATTTGGGAGTTTTGACCGTGATCCTCCCGGCGTTAAGGATCACGCAGCTCACGCCGGCATCCTTCAGCTCTGCCTCAGCCCCTTCCTGAAGGGCTAAAACACCGTCCTTTATTTCGGTGCCG
Organism: Lachnospiraceae bacterium; assembly: GCA_024698555.1. Taxonomy (GTDB): domain Bacteria; phylum Bacillota; class Clostridia; order Lachnospirales; family Lachnospiraceae; genus RUG11977. The sequence goes on along the minus strand of JAILRI010000002.1, from coordinate 10,181 downwards.
TTGATCAGCTCAAGCTTCGCGCCTTTCTGAAGTGATATCTTAACTGCGTTTTGAAGCCTTACACCGTCAAGGACGAGCGTTCCTCCTGATCTGACCAGTATGAAATCCTCGCGGTTATAGAAATATCCCTCCATTTCAGGTTTGATATAATCTCTTTCCCGGGCATCCTTTGCTTTCCCGGACAGATATTTTTCAAGATCGCTGCAGGAGAGAGTTACCTTCCCGTTGATAACGCATATTCCGTCCTTTTCGTTGGTTTCCGTGAGCAGACGGCTTATGAGCTCTGCGCCCTTTTTGATATTTATATTTTCGGCTATCTTTGACCAATCGCTGTCGCAGCGCATATAGGAGGTATAGTACCAGTCATTTTCGGCAAGATAGTTCTCGCCTGTAAAAAGCCTGTCCTCATCCACGAATACAGGGTGAAGGGTTACAGAATGCGTGATATCCTTTATTGAATCGATCCTGTTCCCTTTGCTGTCAGCATAATACGCGAGCGCCTTTGCGGCAGCCACGGGATTCTGTATCCTCCCGAGCCCCGAAAGCACCATATCCACCCCACTGCCTATGGTATGGTATCCATGTCTGCTTATGACCGTATCCTGCGGCAGAAAACAGGTCTCATCCTTTCCCTGCTCGTATTTAACCGTATAGAGCCGCACGGGTCTTACAGTATCATCCAGTTCCTTTGTGTATTCCCAGGCACTCTTTCTGCCCGAAATAAATTCATTATAAGCCTCTTCGCCCTCGTCCGCCTTTATCCTTTCAGCCTCGGCAGTATCCGCGTCATACATATCCTGTCCGAGGTTACTCGTTGAGGGAATATCGCTGGTCTTGAACACCAGGGTATAGTCTTTGAGATAGTCCTTAGACTTTAATTCGCAGTAATAGAGCTCCCCCTGTATCGGGAACATATATTGTGAAATATACTGCCTGTCCAGAATAAAATTGCCGTCCTTATCCTTGCTTAACAGGGCGTTTACGCCATGCTCCCAGTCGTCATACTTAAAGCCGTCCGCGTCCGAAGTGTAATCGTCCATGCGATAATAAAGGTATCCCTTTGTAAGCTGCTTATCGTCAAGAAATACACTTATGATGATATCCTTATCCGCGCAGACGAACGAAGAACTCCCGGTTTTCTGATCCCTCTCCCACTTGGTTGCGCCAAAGGCTTGTTCATAATCCGCTTTTTTAAGCTTACTGTTGTTGGTGATTCCGCCTAAGTTCCGGCACTCGCCAAAAACTCCATTCCCCAGGGTCTTCAGCGAAGCGGGAAGAGTTACTTCCTTCAGACTATAGCAGTGTCTGAACGCTCCGTCACCGATCCCGGTAACCTTTTTACCGAATGTGATCTTTGAAATACCGCTGTACTCACATACGTTCCGGGGTATTTCGGTAATCGCGTCAGGAAATGTGATCGATTTAAGCGATCCGCAATATCCAAAGGCATCCTCCCCAAGCTCCTTCAGGGTCTTTGGAAGCTGAATACTCTCCAGATACCAGCAACCCCAGAAAGCCCCTCCTCCGATATAGGTCAGGCCGTCCTCTATCGTAACCTTTGTCAGATTCTCGAAATTTTCAAAAGCCATGTCATTGATGCCTATGACATTGTATTTGCCGCTGTGTTTGACCACTCCCGGAATGGTTAAGGTTTCCAGACGGAAATCACATCCTGCGACATATACTTCTCCGTAGCTTCCTCCGGCAGGACGTTTTGTTACGAGATAATTAACGCCTTCCTCGGTAAACTCGGAAAGCGCCTCGTAGGATTTGACCTTTTCTTCTCCGTAATACTTATCCTGAAAAGCAAACGCGCCCTCGCAGTCCGAAAGCATCCCTGTCACAAGAATGAATGCCAGGCAAAACGACAGGATCTTAAAAACCTGTTTTCTCATCACTATCCTCGCTTTTCAATTATCCGTATAACAGTTCAACCGGCCTTTTGGCGGTGAAAGCTCAATTCTCTTTATCCAGTAACCTTTTTATCATCTCAATACACATTCTACCGTTGTGGTACGGGCATTTCCAGGACCGGACGATATCCTGACCGGGAAAGGGGTTCAGGTTTTCATCCAGATTTTCATACCATTCCGAGGGACGCGGAGAAATAAGGAATTTCTCCTTTATGCATTCCCAGATATCCACCATGGCCGCATACATACGGGAAGACATCTTCTCGGCCTCCACCTGGGTATTATGTCTTTCAGCCGCAGACGCTCCCGCAGCTTTCATGTTTTCAAGTACCCGCTTTGCCTTGCGTTCATATTTCTGTGAAGCGTGCATAAAGCCAGTAACAGCCTCTGCCTGCACCCACCATACGCGGGTTTTATCATCACTACCGTTTTCACATTCGTTCATGAGGGAATGATCACGGTAAGCCCGTGTATATATCTTTTCGGCCAGACTCAGCGTGATCGGCTCGATCTCCGCGGTAGCGGAAACATCTGCAAGCACCTTCAGGCCTCTGTCTATCAGCCATGAGGCTTCTATATCGTGTCCGTAGGAATGAAGATCTATGATGGGATTATAGTCTTTGTCAAAGAATACCTCCAGCCTGTTCAGCTTGGGGTTATATATCTTCTCGCTGAAGATCTCCAGAATGAATTTCAGGCGGTTTGCCAGCTTGGCGGCGGTCTTTGCGTTTTCCGGGGAATAGCCTGTTTTCATAACAGCCGGAAAGTGCTTCTTCGTTACTCTGAGCAGCTCCGTAAAAGCCTCGTATACATGAAGCAGCGTGTTCATGGTCTTGTCGGCCATAACGCCGTTCTCAGAAAGTTCATCATTATCCGTCGGTGTAAAGTCACAGTTAAACGCTTCCTGATATCCCACATCATCCGTGCAGCGTTCTTCGAGCATATCAGCCAGCTGCATAGCCATGTCATACGCGGCTCTTTCCCCCGTCGCGTCAAAAAAAGAAGCAAGAGCATATATTGCAAATGCCTGATTATATGTGTGTTTCAGTGTTTCATTCGGCGTGCCGTCACAATTTACCGACCAGTACACGCCTCCGTACTCCTTATCGATACAATGCTCAATCAGAAATCCGTAGGCATGACGGGCATAATCCATACAATCCTCGGATAATCTGACCAGATCGCCGGCAGCGGCTTTTTTATCCGCTGATCCCGACAGGTCTGCTCCCGGTATGATATCTTCTTCCGCAAGTTCATTAAAAAGCATACTGCAATTCGTAAAGAACCACAGTATGCGGCTGTTAAGGATACATCCCTTTACAGCCTCCTTATCTACCCTGCCGTTACAGTCCACCTTTCCGTAGAATCCGCCTTTTTCACGATCTATAAGACCGCTCCAGAAAGGTATCAGGTCATTTATGAGGTGATCGGCAAAATCACCCGCAAGTGAAATCTTATCCATCTCGTCCCGACTCCTAGTCAAATCTTATCCTGAATAGCGGCAATAAGCTCATCCCTTGATGCCGGTTTGAGCAGATAGCCCTGTGGCTTAAGTTTCAAAACTGCCGAAATATGCGTCCTGTCACTGATACCGGTGAGGAAAATGACAGGAATATCCTTAAGTTCTTCGTCCGCCCTGATCATTTCGAGAGTCTGTTTGCCGTCACACACAGGCATCTCATAATCAAGCAGGACCAGATCGGGTCTTTTCTTTCCGATGGCAGTCATGGCCTGAATACCTGAAGTTGCCGCAGTAACATCAAATGTACCGATGAGCATCTCCCTGATCTCCCTTAATGTTACCGGATTGTCGTCAACTATCAGAACGTTTTTCCTGAGCGACATTTCACTGACAACAAACTGTCCGTTCTTCTCGGTCAGGTGGAGACCCAGCTTCCTGCAGACTGCCGTAAGTATCTCCTTATTATCGACCGGCCTGATCAGGTTCTCAAACTGCCGGCTCTCATAGTACTTCAGAAATGCTTTTCTTTCCAGCTCGTTACCGATAGTGATCACGGGAATATATCTGTAGTCCATCGACAATAAGGAAAAAATGCCCTTGTCATAATCCTGAGCACCTACAAGACTGATAATGACCAGCTCCGGTTCGATCACCTTCAGCATCCCTTCAACTGTCTCCGACCTTAAATCGCAAAGCTGAATGTGAAAATGCGGTGAAAGAGCATTGTCAATATCTTTAACAACTTCATTGAGTTTTCCGAACATTAGAATTCTCTTCATATTTCCCCCCTTAACAAACCTATTAAAGCATACCATAGAAATGCGGAAATATCAATAAAAATCGCATTGAAAAAAAACAGTAGACTTTCCATATGCAATCTTGAAAAAAGTATCGGGCTGTGTTATGTTTACATCAGATCGTCAGAGAGGTTCTTTCATGGCAGTAAACAATAAATACGAAATAGATATGTGTGAAGGAGCGATCCTTCCCAAAATGCTCAAATTCGCGCTTCCGCTTATGCTTTCAAGTATCCTGCAGCTGCTTTTTAACGCTGCGGATGTTATTGTCGTGGGCAGATTTGCGGGTGATAATTCTCTTGCTGCCGTAGGCTGTACGGGATCCCTCATCAACCTGCTGATCAACATTTTCATCGGTCTGTCAGTCGGAACGAACGTCATGGCAGCACGTCATTACGGGGCAAAACAGAAACAGGAGCTGTCGGCGACTGTTCACACCTCGGTCATGATCGCCATACTGGGCGGGATCCTGCTGACGGTAGTCGGAGTGGTTTTTACAAAAGGAATACTGGAACTGATGGGCACTCCCGAGCCGGTACTCCCTCTGGCCGCTCTGTATCTCAGGATCTATTTTCTCGGCATGGTTTCCAATATGCTGTATAATTTCGGCAGCGCGATACTGCGTGCGGTCGGTGATACACGCAGACCCATGTATTACCTCATGGCTGCGGGCATCATTAATGTTATCCTGAATCTGATATTCGTTATAGTATTTCACATGGATGTGGCCGGAGTCGCTTTGGCGACCATCATCTCACAGACCATTTCAGCTGCGCTCATCATCAAATGCCTCATTACCAGCGATTCCGACATAAAGCTTGAAATAAAAAAGCTGTCCATCAACATCACCGAGCTGAAAAATATAGTCCGTATCGGTATTCCTGCCGGACTCCAGGGATGCGTCTTCTCGCTGTCAAATGTAGTCATACAGTCATCTATCAACAGCTTTAAGGAAACGGTTGTTTCCGGAAGCTCCGCCTGTCAGAATCTGGAAGGCTTTGTGTATGTAGCGATGAATGCTTTCCATCAGGCCTCGATCGCGTTTGTCAGCCAGAACATGGGCGCCGCAAAATACGGGCGCATAAAGAAGATCATGGTATGCGCGCTCTGTTCCGTTACCGTGACCGGTATAGCTTTAGGGCAGCTGGAACTGGCTTTCGGACGGGAGCTGCTGGGTATCTATACCAAAAACCCGGCCGTCATAGAAGCCGGACTCGCCCGCATGCGGATCATCGATTCCACTTATTTCCTTTGCGGACTGATGGATGTTATGGTCGGGATCCTGCGCGGCATCGGCTATTCGGTCATGCCCATGATAGTTTCTCTCCTGGGAGCCTGTGGCACCAGGCTGATATGGATAGCGACAGTTTTCAGAATGGAGCAGTACCATAAGGTCGAAACAGTATATATAAGCTACACTATATCCTGGTTTCTGACCTTCGCGGTCCACTTTATCTGCTTCCTTGCGGTAAGAAAAAAGGCGATACCCCCGGTACCGCCCTCGTAAACCCGAATTATAACGCCTCTGTCACTCTTCTGCACATTTCACGGCAGCCGACCTGTATCGTGTCATCGCTGACGATGTCAGCGGTTCTGAATCCATCGCTTAACACCTGATCCACAGCAGTTTCGATCGCCTGTGCCTCTTCATCGAGCCCGAATGAATACTTCAGCATCATGGCAGCGGAAAGGATCGTCCCCAAAGGATTGGCTATATCCTTTCCGGCAATATCCGGGGCAGACCCGTGGATCGGCTCATACATTCCGCATGTCCCCCCCGAAAGTGAAGCGGACGGCATCATTCCAATGGAACCGGTCAGCATGGATGCCTCGTCCGAGAGAATATCCCCAAACATGTTCTCGGTCACTATCACGTCAAACCGTCCGGGATCCCTTATAAGCTGCATAGCCGCATTATCCACGTAAAGATCGCTGTACTCCACCTCAGGATACTCTGCTGCCAGCCTGTGCATGATCTCTCTCCAAAGCTTTGAAGTATCAAGCACGTTCGCCTTGTCAACCGAAGTCAGCTTCTTGCGGCGCTTCATGGCAGCTTCAAAAGCTACTCTGCCTATACGCTCTATTTCGTGCTCTGAGTAGGTCATGATATCTGTGGCAGTCTTTTCCGGTACTTCACATGTTTTATGTTCTCCAAAATATATCCCGCCGGTAAGCTCCCTGACGATCACCAGATCTATCCCGGCAGAGGTGATCGAATCCTTTAACGGAGAAGCTCCACCCAGTTGTGTGAACAGTCTGGTGGGTCTTAAATTGGCAAACAGTCCCAGCTCCCTGCGAATGGCAAGCAGCGCTTTTTCCGGCCTCAGCAGGGGATCCACCGTATCCCACTTAGGTCCGCCCACCGCTCCTAGCAGGACACTGTCGGCGTTTCTGCATTTTTCCATATTTTCGGAAGTGATCGGTACACCGTATTTATCGATCGAGCATCCTCCGACTTCGATCATATCATAATAAAACTTATGACCATATTTAGCCGCCGTCTTATCCAGTATAGTTAAGGCTCCGTCCACTATTTCCGGTCCGATCCCGTCTCCCGGAAGAACTACTATATTTTTTTTCATATTTGACAACCCCTGTTTCTATACTTAATGTCATCTACAGCCCTTTATGACTCCTTTGGACCGGTATATCATAACAGCTGAACCGAATGCCTGCCCGAGTCAAATGCCCGTAATGAACCCTGCGACCGCGCTTGCCGCTGCCGTAGCCGGTGAGGCCAGATAAATCTCTGATCCCGGATGTCCCATCCTGCCTACAAAATTGCGGTTGGTCGTGGCGATACATCTTTCACCCTCAGCAAGTATTCCCATATAGCCTCCCAGACAGGGTCCGCAGGTCGGCGTCGAAAAAACAGCTCCCGCATCCACAAAAGCGGTAACATAACCTCTCTCGACACATTCGCGATATACTTCCATGGTAGCAGGTATGATAATGCACCTGACACCTTCCGCGACAGTCTTTCCCTTCAGCACGCGGTAGGCCTCTTCCATGTCGGACATACGCCCGTTAGTGCAGCTCCCGATGACCACCTGGTCTATCCTGATATCCGACAGTTCTTCGGCCCGCCTGATGTTCGAGGGAAGATGCGGACAGGCCACCACCGGCCTTATGGCAGACAGATCGATCTCAAGGGTTGATTCGTATGTTGCGTCATCATCTGCTGTAAATATCCTGATCTGCCTCTCGCTCCTGCCCTCAAGATATATCATCGTCTCTATATCCACCGGGAATATCCCGTTTTTAGCACCGGCTTCAACAGCCATGTTGCATATGGTAAAACGGTCATCCATGGATAACGAAGCAACGCCTTCACCTGTAAATTCCAGACTTTTATATAATGCCCCGTCAACGCCGATCCTGCCGATAATGGTCAGTATCACGTCCTTGCCGCTGCTTCCGGCCGGCATTTTTCCTGTAAGTTCCACCTTTATCGCTGCCGGTACCTTAAACCACGCCTTGCCGGTCGCCATTGCTGCTGCCATATCAGTTGAACCTACACCTGTAGAAAATGCTCCAACCGCTCCATAAGTACAGGTATGACTGTCAGCACCGATGATACAGTCTCCGGCAGTCACTACCCCCTGTTCCGGAAGAAGCGCATGCTCTATCCCCATTTTACCGACATCATAAAAATGACTGATACCATGACAAGCTGCAAATTCTCTGCAGGTCTTTGACTGCTGTGCCGCCTTGATATCCTTATTGGGTACAAAATGATCCAGCACTACGGCTATTCTATCCTTGTCGAAGACTCTGTCAAAGCCTGCTTTATTAAACTCATTTACTGCTACCGGAGTGGTGATATCGTTCCCGAGAATCATGTCAAGCCTTGCTTCTATGAGCTGTCCCGGCTCGACCTTTTCAAGTCCCGCATGATCCGCCAGGATCTTCTGCGTCATTGTCATCCCCATTTCCTTCTCCTTTTCTTATCGTACACCCATAACATTCCGTTATTCCGTATGCCCCCCTGTCATTCCTTGTACATCGATTCTTAAATAACCGGACCGAATGCCTGACGGCTTTAGCGATAGCGGGTCTTTCCCGAGACTCACACAATACGGATGCTTCGCTCCAAATGGCTTTACACCCTGCCGGCCAAGCTTCGGTTGATCGCTGAAAAAAGCGCGTTCACAGAGGATGCAATGATATCGTCATGTATACCTGCACCCCACACTATACGCCCATCGGGCAGAGTGATACTTACGTACGTAATAGCCTGAGAAGAAGAACCTGCTGTCAATGCGTGTTCTTCATAGGTCAGGTTTGAAAACTTTATTCCGAGATGTTTCTTTACAGCATTGCTCACGGCATCCAGACGTCCGTTACCGCCTGCCACGAGAGCCTTTTCCCTGCCATCCACCTCTACAGTCAGCGTAACAACGATATCGGGGTCTCTGACATAGTGGTAATCCACCAGCTTGATATAAGTATTTATATTGACATAATTGTCCGTAAACAGCTTCAGTACCTGTCCGGGAGACAGTTCTCCGTGGGCGCTGTCCGAAGCCGCCTTTACGAGATACCCCACATCCTCGCGCATCTTTCGGGGCAGTATATAGCCATAATTCCGTTCAAGGATATACCCGATCCCGCCTTTACCCGACTGGGAATTAATGCGGATAACACTGGTCTCATACTCCATGCCCACATCAGAAGGGTCTATCGGAAGATACGGCACTGTCCAAACAGATGCCCCTGTTTCTTCGCGATATTTCATACCCTTTGCGATAGCGTCCTGATGAGAACCTGAAAAAGCAGCGAATACGAGCTGTCCGGCATAAGGCTGCCTCGGTCCCACCTGCATTCTGGTAGTGTCCTCATATATTTCCGAGATTTCGGGCATATTTGAAAAATCAAGCTTGGGATCTACGCCCTGAGAATACATATTCATCGCCAGAGTGACTATATCAGCATTACCGGTGCGTTCGCCGTTGCCAAACAACGTGCCCTCTATACGATCGGCTCCGGCCAGGAGTCCCAGCTCACAGTCCGCTATGGCGCACCCCCTGTCATTGTGCGGATGCAGGGACACCTCTATGGCGTCGCGGAATATCAGATGATCACACATATATTCCACCTGATCCGCGTAAACATGAGGCGAAGAGAGTTCTACGGTAACCGGAAGATTTATGATGGCCTTTTTCGAAACATACGGTTTCCATACGTCCAAAACAGCGTTGCATACCTCTAATGCATACTCCGGCTCGGTTCCGGTGAAGGATTCGGGTGAATACTCATATCTGTAAGATACGTCCATATCACGGGCTATATCGTTAAACATCTTTGCCCCATCCACAGCAAGCTTTAATATTTCTTTTTTTGACTTACGGAATACCTGTTCACGCTGTGCTGAGGATGTCGAATTATAAAGGTGAACGATAGCATTTTTGCAGCCGTCAAGCGCCTCAAAAGTTTTTCGGATGATATGCTCCCGTGCCTGGGTCAGCACCTGTACTGTTACGTCGTCCGGTATCAGATCCCTGTCGATCAAAGCCCGCAGGAACTCGTATTCCGTTTCGGATGCCGCAGGGAAACCGACTTCTATCTCCTTAAAGCCGATATCTGTCAGCATCTTGAAGAAATCCAGCTTCTCGTCCAGATTCATCGGTATAACGAGTGCCTGATTGCCGTCACGCAAGTCCACAGAACACCATGTGGGTGCCTTTTCTATAAATGTTTTGTCCGCCCATTTCCTGGTCGGATTCTTCACAGGATAAAACTGGCGTGTGTATTTTTCAAAATTACGCATTTTGCTTGTTTCTCTTTCTACTAATGTAGTATTACAGCTTGTTTCACTCATGTCTGGCTGTTTAGCTTGGCTCAAATCCTTAATACTTATGATGCGGATAGTACATCGATCGCGAAATAACTGGACTAATGCGCCGAATGCTTGCCCGAGAGTACATGTCTGAAAACGCAGACGTAGCGGGCTACGGCGAGGCTTTCAGGCGTGTGCTATCGGGATAAGCAGGCAAGCATTCGGTCCAG
>JAILRI010000109.1 GCA_024698555.1 Lachnospiraceae bacterium | reverse complement strand
GGTAGCTAGCGTATTTTCGGCTTTTTCCTGATTGTTTATGCTCACCAGATAGAATACTACGATAACCACTACCATCAGAAGGTCGATAGTACTTACCATTATCATCTGTCTGTAAATATCGGCATAGAAGGTGTTTGAATCCACAACAAGAATCAACTGCCAACCATTGCTGGTCTCATTGCTGAAAACTATCCTGTCTGTACCCAAAACCGATATGGTAAAGCTCTGGTGCTCACGGGATGCCTTAACCCTTTCAAATATCTCCAGATATTCGGGCAGGGCTTCCTTCATGCTCATGCCCTGCTTCGACACATCCGAACATCCTACAATGGTCCCGTCACTCGTGGCTATGATCGCCGTCTGTTCTTCATAACGGCTCATCTGCTCCACCGTTTCCTGTACCTTCGACAGCGTAAAGTCCATGGCTGCCACGGTTTTTTCGTCAGACAGCAGATTGGACAGGGTAAAGCACAGATCCCCCGTAGCCGCGTCGATATACGGTTCCGAAATATATACCTCGGAGGGGTTTTGCAAAGCTCCGGTATACCACACCCTCTCAACCGCGTGGTAGTGCTCAGGCATATCAAAATCGGGTATGTAAGTCCAGTTCGGAGACGCGGCATATACATTGAAACAGTTGCCGCCGGTAAGATCATAATAATACTTTTTCTGCTTGGATATCAGTTTCTCAAGCATATATCTCTGGCCCGGATCCAGATACTGCTCCGCGCTTATGGAAAACCTCAGCAGATTGCTCTCCGCGTCGGAAATGGTTTCCTGAAGGCTGCCTTTTATATTGTCCACCTGTATGGTTCCTATCTTGCCTGTCTGATCGGAGCCAACATGATAGATGAGATTGATGTTTACAACAACTACCGTCAAAAAGATCATGGAGATCACTACGATAAAATTCTTGTTAAGGCGGCTTTCCTTGCCCCTCCGGCGGCTTTTTTCCCTGCCCTCGAGCAGCAGCAGAAAGCCCAGTAGACCCGTTGCCTCAAAGAACAGCTCGACCATGATCGACCATATTCCCTGTATAGCTACTCCCAGCACCGCTATGATAATGATCATCAGGACCGCGGAACGGTCCATCTTTGAAAGCCTGTTCTTGTACATAAAATAGAACAGAAAGCCCATCAGAAAATAGAATCCGCCCGTTACATACAAAGTCCAGAAGGCACTGCCCCTGGCATATTCTATTTCATCGTTGATGTAATAGACCATCCCGGTGAGCGGGTTTAAGAGGGTGATCACCTGCATGATCAGGCAGGGTGTCAGAAGCAGAAGAAAGAAACCACCCTTCTTTTCCCTGGCTGCGCCGGTCATGTTCAGGATATAAACACAGAACATCACCGAAAGCATGTTATGGAAAAGAAAGTATATCTGGTTCAAAATGATCAGGGTAACAGCGCCCTTATAGGAAAAATACTCTTCTATCAATACTTCCAGAACCGAAGAGAGCGACGACAGCATGACTGTTATCAGCAGCATGATATAAATATAATGCTGATCGCTGATCTTGGCTTTTATTCCTTTGGGCATCGGAAAATAAAGATGCCTCCTGTGACGCATACAGTCATAAAAACAGAAAAGTACAATTAAAAACGCGGAAGTTTCCAGAATTATCTCATTCATTGCCAAACCTCATATCATGCCGCTTTAGGCAATAGATCCATATTTTGCATTTTTAACACACACTTTGAGATTTTAGCACGTTAAAGCAAATCTTTCAATATTTTTTCTTTCAAAGAATTAACGGGCATAAATACAATCTAGTACATCGATCGTGAAATAACTGGACTAATGCGCCGAATGCTTGCCCGAGAGTACATGTCTGAAAACGCAGACGTAGCGGGCTACGGCGAGGCTTTCAGGCGTGTGCTATCGCTAAAGCCGTCAAGCATTCGGTCCAGTTATTTAAGAATCGATGTACCAGGTACTGATCCTTGCGCAATAAGTCCTTTACACCAGAGTGGCGTACATCACTGCCTTGATGGTATGCATGCGGTTCTCGGCCTCGTCAAATACGATGGACGCAGGTGATTCAAACACTTCATCGGTCACCTCCATGCAGTCGATCCCGAATTTCTCGTATATTTCGCGTCCGATCACGGTCTTTAAGTCATGGAAGGAAGGCAGGCAGTGCATGAAGCGGCACTGGGAACCGGCTATATCCATCAGTTCCTTTGTTACCCGATAGGGTGACAGATCTTTTATACGCTCCTCCCAAACCTCTGCGGGTTCGCCCATTGATACCCATACGTCGGTGTATATCACATCAGCGCCTTTTACTGCTTCCTTCGGGTCGGTGATAAACTCAAGCTTCGCGCCTGTTTCGTCCGCAATCTTACGGCAGGTTTCCACCAGCTCCTTATCCGGGAAATACTTTTCGGACGAGCAGGCCACAAAATACATACCCATCTTGGCACAGCCCACCATGAGCGAATTACCCATGTTATAGCGGGCATCGCCCATATATACAAGCTTCCTGCCCTTAAGGCTTCCAAAATGCTCGCGTACAGTCAGAAAGTCTGCCAGTATCTGGGTAGGATGGAATTCATTGGTCAGCCCGTTCCAGACCGGAACGCCCGAATACTTCGCCAGATCATCCACTATCTCCTGCCCGTAACCGCGATATTCAATGCCCTCGAACATGCGGCCCAGGACTCTGGCTGTATCCGCAATGGATTCCTTTTTCCCTATCTGCGATCCCGACGGGTCAAGATACACGGGATGAAGTCCCAAGTCAGCCGCAGCTACTTCAAACGAGCAGCGGGTACGGGTACTGGTCTTTTCAAAGATCAGAGCCACGCTTTCGCCGTGGAATACACGGTGGTCGACATGGTTATGCTTTTTCTCCTTAAGTTCTGCCGCAAGATCGAGCAGACCTGTGATCTCTTCGGGCGTAAAATCCAGTAATTTTAAAAATGATCTTCCCTTCAAATGTAATGCCATGTAGCTCTCTCCTTACAGCTTGCCCTGCTCCCTGAGTGCCTGCACCGTAGTGGGAAGTCCCCAGAGATTGATGAAGCCTGCTGCCTGATTCTGATCGTAATCGCTCTCGCCGAAGGTCACCAGATTCTCAGAATACAGTGAATAAGGCGATGTAGTTCCGGCAGGGATGATATTGCCCTTGTAGAGCTTAAGCTTTACGGAACCTGTCACATATCTGTTGGATTCATTGGCAAACGCGGTCAGCGCCTCCTGCAGCGGTGAATACCATTTGCCGTTGTAAATAAGGTCAGCGTAGTCAACAGCCAGTTTCTGTTTCACGTGAAGAGTATCTTTATCAACCGTGATCATCTCAAGCTGCTCATGAGCCTTGTAGAGGATGCTTCCTCCGGGAGTCTCATACACACCGCGATCCTTCATGCCTACCAGACGGTTCTCAACGATATCGATGATACCTATACCATTCTCTCCGCCGATCTTGTTCAGTTTCTCTATGATCTTGGAGGCTTTCATCTTCTCGCCGTCTATAGCTACGGGAGCGCCCGCCTCAAAATCTATGGTAACGTATGCCGGCTTATCGGGAGCCTTGACAGGAGAAACACCCATCTCGAGAAATCCGGGCTTGTCATAATCGGGCTCGTTGGCGGGATCCTCCAGATCCAGACCTTCATGGCTTAAGTGCCACAGGTTCTTGTCCTTTGAGTAATTGGTCTCACGTGAGATCTTGAGCGGTACATGATGCGCTTCGGCATAATCTATCTCTTCATCACGCGACTTGATATCCCATTCTCTCCAGGGAGCGATGATCTTCATGCCGGGAGCAAAACGCTTGATGGCAAGCTCAAAACGAACCTGATCGTTACCCTTGCCTGTAGCTCCGTGGCAGATGGCATCAGCGCCTTCCGCAAGCGCTATCTCGGCCAGCTTCTTGCCTATAACGGGTCTGGCAAATGCTGTACCCAGCAGATATGTTTCATATTTCGCGTCCATCTTAAGGGCGGGAATGATGATATCGTCCACCATCTCGTCTACCAGATCCGCAACGATAAGCTTAGATGCTCCGGTCTTTAAAGCCTTTTCCTCAAGTCCTTCGAGCTCATCGTTCTGTCCAACATTGCCGGCCACAGCTATGATCTCGGGATTGTTGTAATTTTCCTTAAGCCACGGGATGATGATGGAAGTATCAAGTCCTCCCGAATACGCAAGTACTATTTTCTTTATTCCGCTCTTGTCGATCATTTTACTTTCTCTCCTTCCTCTTTCCTCACGCCTTTACGATCTTTACGGGCGTTTCCTTATCAGCGTCAGCTTCTACTGAAAGCACCAGCTTGCCGCCGATATTGGTCTTTATCTTTCCAATGGAGGCGCCTGCCACGAAAGCTTCGTATTCCTGATCGGGCTCCAGTTCCAGAGTGATCTGTATATTCTGGGCACCGGTCACTGAAAAGGTAACCTCTTCACCGCTTTCCTTAAAGCCAAAAACTGCCGAACCCGGAACGGATTCGTATACAAAGGTTTCATTCTTCTCAAGCTTTGTTATCTCGTTAAAGGTCTTAACTTTGTAAAGATCGCCGCTGTGTTTGAAGTCTGACAGTTTTTTCTTCTCCTTAAGAGAAAAATCACCGAAACTTAAAGTTCCATCCGCTTCGCTCCTGATCAAAGCATCAACTGTTTTCATCCTGTATTATCCTCCGTTATATTTTTGATTCATAAACACTCCGCAACTTTACGTCATTATATTATCACAGACTTTCAAGAAAATCAAAAAGAATTTACTTTTCATTTTCACTGCTGTTTCTGGAATGTCTGTGTTTGAACACGACTTTTTTGGCGGTACTGTCGTAGCTTACCGTTACGGTATCTGACGCGGCGGCGCGGCCGTTAAGTATTTCTTCGGCCAGCCCGTCCTCTAAGTCATTCTGTATGGCGCGCCTTAAGGGACGCGCGCCGTATTTCGGATCGAAGCCCTTTTCTGCAACATAATCGGTAAAGCTCCGGTCTATCTTCAGCCTGATATCCATTTCCTCGCGGGCACGTTTCACGATCTTGTCCGTCATAATGTCCACGATCTTTGATATATGCTCTCTGGTAAGCGAGTGGAAGACAATGATCTCATCGATACGGTTTAAAAATTCGGGCTTAAATATCCTTTTAACCTCATCGAGCACGCCTTCCTTCATTCTGTTGTAATCAGCCTGCTCATCCGCCCCCGAAGCAAATCCGAGCTGTTTGGGCGAAATGATGGCCGAAGCCCCGGCATTTGAGGTCATGATGATAATGGTATTCTTAAAGCTTACCTTACGTCCCTGGGCATCCGTGATATGTCCGTCATCAAGTACCTGCAGCAGGATATTGAACACATCGGGATGAGCCTTTTCTATTTCATCAAAAAGCACTACCGAATAAGGATGTCTTCTGATCTTCTCCGAAAGCTGGCCTCCTTCTTCAAAGCCGACATAGCCGGGAGGTGAACCTATCATTTTGGAAACACTGTGTTTTTCCATATATTCGGACATATCTACCCGGATGATCGAATCCTCGGTGCCGAAAACTGCTTCGGCAAGGGCTTTTGAAAGCTCTGTTTTACCCACACCGGTAGGTCCTAAGAAAAGGAATGACCCTGTCGGACGGTTGGGGTCTTTAAGTCCCACCCTTCCGCGTCTGATAGCTTTGGCAACGGCCAGCACTGCTTCATCCTGCCCGATCACGCGATTATGCAGCGTGGATTCCAGTTCTATCAGCCTTTCGCTCTCGCCCTCGGTAATACGGGTCACCGGGATCTTGGTCCATCCTGAAACGATATCCGCTATATCGGCTGCCGTTATCGAAAGATGACGCTCTGAACCGTCTGCCGCTTTTTCCTCATCAAGCTTTTCAAGTTCCTTTTGGATCCTCGCCTGCTTTTTCTTTATCATTCCGGCTTCTTCAAAGGCTTCGTTCCTGATGGCATCCTCTTTTTCCTGCATCAGGGCTTTCATCTTCTCTTCCAGCTTCTTGCGTTTGGGAGATACTTTATAGACCGAAACAGCCATCTTGGCCGCTGCCTCATCGACCAGATCTATCGCCTTGTCCGGCAGGAACCTGTCGTTGATATACCGAGCCGCGAGCCTGGCAGCCGCTTCAACAGCCTCATCCGTGATGGTCACATTGTGATGCGCCTCGTACTGCCCCCTGATGCCCTTAAGTATCGCTATAGTTTCATCTACCGAGGGTTCTTCCACAGTCACCTGCTGGAAACGACGTTCCAGGGCAGCATCCTTTTCAATATACTTGCGGTATTCATCAAGCGTGGTGGCTCCGATCAGCTGCAGCTCCCCGCGGGAAAGCGAAGGCTTAAGTATATTGGACGCGTCCAGGGCGCCCTCCGCGCCGCCGGCGCCGATGATCGTATGAAGCTCATCCAGAAACAGCATAACACTGCCTGATGAAATGACCTCGCTGATGACCTTTTTTATGCGTTCCTCAAATTCGCCCCTGTACTTCGACCCTGCAACCATGCCCGAAAGATCGAGCGTAACCACGCGTTTGTCCCTGATGGTAGCCGGAACGTCCCCGGCAATGATCCTCTGAGCCAGACCCTCCACTATAGCCGTCTTGCCGACTCCGGGCTCGCCCACCAGACACGGGTTATTTTTGGTCCTGCGTGACAATATCTGTATAACCCGTTCTATTTCCTGCGTCCTTCCTACCACCGGATCCAGTTTACCCTCTTTCGCGAGTGCCGTCAGATCCCTGCTGTACTGATCGAGGGTGGGCGTGGAGGTTTTCTCTCTTACACTCCCTCCCACAGCCTTTAAGTCGTTCTTGACCTGATTGGCATCCACGCCAATGGCTGCCATAGTATCAAAATATATCTTCTGGATATTGACTCCTATGGTATTGAGAAGCCGTACAGCGATACAGTCGCTTTCTCTCAAAATGGCTATCAGCAGGTGTTCCGTACCTACCTTTTTTGACTTCAGCTTTGCAGCCTCACGAAAACTTCTGTCAATGACTCTCCGGGCTCTGGGGGTAAGGTTCTGCGAAGGAGCCAGGCCTACTGTGCTGCCCGGTGAGATCAGTTGATTGACCAGTTCCTGAAGCTTATCCTCATCCACAAGGTTATCCTCCAGAACGCGGGACGCTACACCCTCACTGCGTAAAAGCCCTATGAGAAGGTGCTCCGTTCCGATATAGTTGTGCGCAAGCTTTGCAGCCACATCGCTGGCCTGATTGAGCGCGTTTCGCGCCTGTTCGGTAAATCTGTCTTCCATATGTTCCGATTCCTTTATCTGTAATGTCTAAAGCAGCTGTTTATCTTAATCTGGGCAGTTTCCCGTTCAGATGTTTCGCACGGGCCTCCTCCAATGCTTCCTTGTCGGATCCGCACTTATAAAGCTTCATAAGTCCTGCCGGCTGTATTTCGATCATCAGCCTGTACAGCTCTGTGCCGCCCAGTGAAAGCTGCACCAGCCCCATATCTGCTCCCAGCTTCAGCTGTGCCAGAAGCATCAGCGCGTCATCCAGGGAAATCTTTTTGGCATACTGCAAAACTCCGTAAGATCGGTATATCTTGTCTTCCAGGTCCACCCGCTCCGTATCCAGCAGTACGCTTCTGCGTTTTCGCTCAAGCTCGGCGATCTGGCTGGTGATCTGGTCAAGATTCTCCAGGATCTCATTTTCAGACAGTCCGAGCGTGCGCCTGTTGGAGATGCCGAACATGAGACTGGCACTCTTTCCGCTGTCTGATACCAGAGGCTCGATAGATACTCCGAATTTGCCGACTTCGTCCCGGATCGGCTGCACCTTTCCACCCATGGCAAGCGCAGGCAGCGACATCAGAAAAGTGGCTTTAAGTCCGGTTCCCACATCCGCGGTACTCGAAGTCAGGTAGCCGTATCGTTCGCTGTAGGCGTACTGTAACTCACTGTCTATATAATTGTCGATCCTTTCAGCTGTAGCACGGGCCTCCTTCATGCTGTTGCCCGCCAGAATGACCTGGATCTTGATGTGATCCGACTCATTTATCATAATGCTGACGCTCTCATCCTCAGAGATGATAAGGCCTGTCGTCTGCTTTTTGGCCGCGGCCATCTGTGTAATGGCGCTGTCCTCCACAAGTGAAGACTGTTCCAAATCTGACAGTTTATTCAGGATGCAGGAATAATACTCCCTGCATTCCCTGCCCGCCAGTCCCGGGGTTATGGAACGCACTCTTTCCACAAGCCTGATGGCATCATCATTACCCAGTTTGGCGGCAAAATCAAACTCCGCAAGATTCCGTGAGAGCACGATTTTGCTCGAAACTATGACATCATCATAGTTCTCGGAATTCATATACCATTTAAGACTTTTGTTGGGCATGCATTGCCTCCCTATTTTTTCTCGATCATATGCAGCAGATCTCGCAGTCTGGCGGCTTCTTCGTAATCCTCGATGCTGACAGCCCTGTTCATACGGCTGCGCAGCTCGGCGATCTCGTCATTTGTCGTTTCCTTTGAAACCGTCTCTCCATCCGGTTTCTTTTTTCTTCCGGAGGTTTTTTTGCCCGTTTTCTGAAGCGTTTTTTCGGGTGTTCCCATGATATCATCGATAGTGCCGGCTGTCCCGAGAGTATCTCCGGGTGCCGCAGGGGCTTCCTTTCCCGTTGCCGTACCGGCATCGGCATCTTTGCTTAAACCTGCCGGAATTTCAAACATTCTGGCGTTTAACGGATGTTTGCCCTTATTTTCAACAGCGCCCTGTACCGTCTTAAGATTTTTCTCAAGTATCGGGGCAAAAGCGCTGTAGCACTCGGGGCAACCCAGCTTTCCGTTCTTGGCAAATTCGGAAGCGCTCATACCGCATCTTCCGCATATGACTTCCTTTTCCTGGGAAGTCGTCATTCCTTTGGCTATATTCTGCAAAAGTCCGGAAAGAATATTGCCGAACGGTATATCTCCCGAAAATTTTTCCATGAGATTGAACGGCGACTGTTTGGCAGCGCAGCTCTCGCACAGATGCTGCTCGCGCTTTACGCCGTTGATTATCTCGGTATATGTTATTCTTGCTTCATTTTCTTTACAGATCTCACACAGCATATAAATCCTCCATGCCGAGCACTTTACGAGAGGCAGCGCACAAGAAACCCGCGAAGGCTTTTCCCGTGTCACATCAATGGCTATTTGGGCCCGGTACAAATAGCCGTGTTCGTCAGTCCAGATCCTGCCTGCTTCGTACCGCCAGTCTGATGGTGATGATCAGAAGCAGCATGCATACTCCGCTCAGCACCGCGATCACCATAGTCATGGTCCCCAGACTCTTCTGGTAACTCTTTACCAGTTCTTCCTCGTCAAGTGTAGAATACCCCGAGGCAGTCATGTTTCCGCCTATAAGATCTTCCCTGTCCACTCTCTGAAGGGTCTTCTCTATCCTGTCAAAAGTATACAGTGCCGGAGCTTCATCGCCCTTTTGAAGCACCATAAGCAGGAAATTGCTATCCTTGTTGCCCGAAGGATAATACGCGGTCACATTGCGTCCGCTCACTAAGACAGAGCTCTTGTTGTAACCCTCGGGAACCTCTACTCCCGAATCTTCGCCGCATACTTTGTATTTGGAATCAACCACCAGAAATACCCCTTCACCTTCATCTCCCGCATAGAAAGCCCAGCCTTCCGGTGATTTCCGGTCTGTTCCCAAAGAAGCTGCCTGCTCATTTGTTTCACCTGTTGTTTCCCCTTCGGCGGCTGTAACCTCAGGTAATTCTCCATCCGCACCTGCCTGTGTATCCGCCTGGTCTGCGCCGTCCAAAGACGCACGCACGGCGTAGATCACGTATTTTTCCACGGTTCCGTCTTCGGCGGTCACAAATACCAGAATACGGTTCTGTCCGACTTCAAGCTCCTGATTGCCTTCTATCCTGACAGAAGCGTCCACATGATTCGGTGAAGC
The DNA here is from genome assembly GCA_024698555.1 of Lachnospiraceae bacterium. Taxonomy (GTDB): domain Bacteria; phylum Bacillota; class Clostridia; order Lachnospirales; family Lachnospiraceae; genus RUG11977. The sequence goes on along the minus strand of JAILRI010000109.1, from coordinate 10,091 downwards.
GCTTACGAATATAGCTTTTGTTTCATAGTCTACGCTCGTAGAATATTCATGCGTCTCAGGTGAAAATTCCGGCGTAAGCGTGCCCGGATTTACTTTGAGCGCTGCGAGTGTGGCATCCGAAGAAGCCTTATCGGACGGCTTTACCTCAAAAGAAAGCTTATTGGATGAAACCGACATCAGGTTGCCCATATCCGCCTCATAGATTTCCGGCGTGCCTCTCATGGATATTTCGCAGGTACCCATCTTGACCGCTTTAAAATAAAGCACATATTTACGGGAAGTGGTAGTGGCCTCATAGTTTATATCGCTTATACGCAGGGTTCCTTCGCCTCCCGCGGCGCATTCGGGTCCTGCTACGAACTCTGCCACATCAGGCGTGTAGGTGATATATCCCTCAAATATTCCCGGGATAACCTCACCCTCAAGCTCCAGCTCTACGATAAACACATCCTCTATCCGTACGGTATCCGATTTGCATGAAAAAGTAAGCTTGCAGCTTGCGGCCAATACCGGCTCACTTCCGCCAAGCATCAATGTACCCATAAGCATCAGGATAAAACAAAGTACAGGCACAAGCTTTAACGCTCCCGCCTTATGATTAGCAACAGCGACAGGCGCAATGCGCCCGTCGCCTGATATTCCATTCAATCTGACTTTCATGACGATTCCCGTCCTCAATTATCTATTCTGTTACTGTTCCGGCTTTAATTGGAATTATCGGTATCAGGTTCCCCATATGCCAGATCTTCGTCAGTTATCAGATCTGCCGCAGGCTGTCCGCTTCCCGTTTCATCCGCCTGTCCGGGATCTGTGGGAGCTTCATTTTCTTCGGGAACCACGGTTTCCGGAGAGATCTCGATTTCCGCCGGATTACCGGTTCCCACGGGATTATCTTCGGTAACTGTTTCTTCAGCCGATCCGGTATTTTGTGTATTATCCGGTTCGGCAGCTTCTGTCTGCCCTTCCCCGTCCGGCGAAGGCTCATCCGCCTGCAGGCCGTTTTCTTCCGTATCCGGATCTGCCTGCTCCTGCTGTGCGTCTGATCCGTTTTCCGGCTCTTTTGCCGTTTCTTCTGCCGGTTCTTCACGAACAACATTTATCACGTAATCCCGGACATCTCCGTTCTCCGCCTCCGACTGCACCACTATGCGGTTCAAACCGATCTCAAGTTCTATAGTCTTATCAGAAACCACCTTTGCAAGGCTACTTACTGTCGAAGCTTTTATCTTGAGGCAATCCGTGTCCGAAGCTACTATCAGGCTATACTCCTGATCTATAGTATAATCGAAAGTCGGGGTAAGTGCAAGTTTCTTGCCGTCGATATTACAAATTTTTAATGTTTTGAGCCAGTTATTGGGATTATATTGTTTTTCGGGCTTGGGAGACGCTTCCTCAGGCATGTTCCTGTAAACAGGTATCGAAAATACCACAGGTATCTCTTCGGGAGCAACATACCCCTTGAACACACGTACTCCCTCCGAATAGGGGGCTTCAACATTTGCCATGTACTGATGCGCGTAGGTATTGTTGGCAGTCATATTGAATTTCTGGAGATATATGGTATTCTGTCCGCGGTTAATATAGTTATTGCCTATGTAAAACGCTCCTCCGAGTATCGCCCGGAAGGGATCGGACCACGGGATCAGCACATTGGGATTGGATGAACCGGATGACGCGAACTTCAGTCCGTTACGGATCGCTCCTCCGGCAGCGGTGCTGTGGTACGCGCCTATATTGTAAAAATTATAAATCCCCTCATAGCCCTCGACGGTACCGGTCACGCTGTTGCTCAAAGACGCTGTCCCGACCGTCACTTCCTGCTTAACACGCGATGCAAGATGGAAAGGGCTTACTCCGGTATATTCGGCAGCCATGATAAAGGTATCCTCGTAGGATATCTCATGAGTCGCGCCGGAGGCGTCGGTATAGCTGTAGTTAGTCCCCGACAGCGCCGTATTCTTGAGGATATTCGCGACACCTTCCCTGTCCTGGAACAAAGGACTGTAGGTCAGTATCTCAAACTGGAATATCCTTTCGGGGGTCAGGAAATTCCTGGGATCCATATAGTATCTCACAGCCTCTTCGGATGCCGTGACCCAGCTTGACCCGTCAAATACGGTAAAAGAATCGGTTTTCCAGCTGTATGCGCCTGTCGCCAGCGATTTCCACTCCACGCTGTAGTTATTGGGAATGAGATTGATACCTACTTCACTCTCCGCGGCAATTGCCTCTTCCCAGTCAAGTCCCGTATGACAGGCCCTGAATTCCCAGGAAGGATACATATTATGAAGTTCTCTTAAAAGCACTTTGTAGCTTTCGGGAAAGCCTTCTTTTTCCAGTTTATCCTCAAAGCCCAGTACTGTGGCTGAACTCTGCGACTGGCTGTCATCCAGGATCACTGAATTGAGGCTTTCTACATAAGAAGAACGAACATATCCGAAATATTCCGTACTATCGTAGTAGAATTTAATATAGCACCAGGCTGTCTCTCCGTCGCTTACCGTATCGATCACCTGTACGGATTCTCCGTCATAAAGCAGTATAAGCTTCTTATCTTCGGTAAAAAGCCTTTCGGCAGTATTCTGCGGTTCCTTTGTAACTGCCAGCCCCGCAGAATTCTTTATAAGGGCATTGGCCTCATCGAAACGCAGTACCGGAGGCTCGGGTTCATCGCCTTTTTCCTGATCCGTCTCGGCTTCGGCTTCGATCTTCTCCAGAATATTTACGCTGTAGTTTGATGTATTCGATACAAAGCTCAGCCGGATCGCTGGGATATAACCCTCATATTCATTTTCACCCTTGGTGACGTTGATCTTAAAATATCTCGCGCCGTCCGTTCCTACCAGATCTTCGACAATACTTACCTTATCCTTCTTCGCCAGAAGTATCGCCTTCCCGGAGTCATTCTTAAGTCTCTTCGCGCCGTCGGTGGGCTTCTTTCTGATCACCTGTTTTGCGTATCTGGTCAGGGCCTCGATACCGTCGCCGCAGTCGAGAGTTATGTAATTGCTGACCACATAACCTGCTTCGTATTTTCCGCCGGTATTGGCGATCACGCGGTACCACCTGGTCTTGACAGATTTGCCTTTGTCATTCTTAGTGGTGACGATAGTGGACTTAATGACCACCACTTCCTGATCATATTCCAGCACAGCCAGTACTTCCGCATCGGTTTTGGCAGACCTGCGCATATTAAGACCGCTCTTTGCGGCTACTTTTCCGGTATAATTGTACTTGGCACTCCAGCTCAGTTTCCCAAGCATATAACCTTCGGGTACGCCTTCGGACAGATCGGTGGGGTCAAATCCCGACTTGCCGGAATTGTCCTTTTTATCAGACTTATCCTCTTTTTCGGTTTTGTCCTCCTTATCAGACTTTTCCTCTTTACCGGTTTTGTCTTCCTTATCAGATTTATCCTCTTTTTCCGATTTTTCTTCTTCCCCGGACTTACCGGCCTTTTCTTCTTCCTTTCCGTCGTCCGAAGAACCTTTTTCATCCCCGGCTTTTTCCTTATTCTCCTCAACCGGAGGGGTTTCCGGCCCTTCCCCATTGTCCAGACGGATATAAACGGTATCATCCTTACCGCTTAAGGAATAACCTTCGATAAGCTCGCCGTCCACAACAGCGCGCACATGATACCAGCCGTCCTTTACTCCGAGCACGGTAATTATCTGATTTTCTTTAAGTACGGCTTTTTCACCGCCCACCATGATATTGTCATAATCGGTGCCGGGACCGGTACGTATATACAGCTCATGCGCAGTTACTATGCCTTCTGTCTCCGTCTCTGCCCTGACCGGACAGCCGGCAGGCACCGTAAACAGAACGGCGGCTATCAATAGTACTGCAGCAAGCTTTTTCAGTCTTTTTCGTTTTTTCTCCATCAGTCAATCCCCATTACGATAAAAGAAACAGTATTGCACTTGCTACAATAGTAGAAAAGATTTGTGTCATTGCTATGTCAAATAAATAGTATTTTTGTAATTTATTTATTTTTCTTTTAAGTTTTACCCAAAAAGAAAACTACCGCATACAGACTGATCGCCAATGCGTTTACGATCATGCCGGCGATGGGGGGACCGATCGAAATATCTCTTTCATAATAGGATATCACCGACCAGATCAGTCCCATTACGCTAACCAGGGCCGCCACTGTTGCTATGATTCCCGGCAGCTCTGTCTGGGCTCCGGAAAATGCCTCAAACATACACATGATCATCAGAACGACTATCGCTGCAGCGCCGCAGACAATGGCGGCGATCACGCTCTTTTGCGAATGTCTGTTCCGCACGGTTACATTTTCCATACTCATACTCATTCGTTATCCTCGTTTTCACGGGCTTGTTTTTCAAAATAAATAGTATTATAATACAACGTCGGACTTATGATACAATAATTGACGCCTTTTTTCAAGACTGCAAAGAACCCGGGCATAAGGAGGCTTATCCGTGTTAAAGAAAATTACAGGTTTTTCAGCCTGGTTTTCACAAAAGACTGTGAAAGATGCCGTAACCGCCTATTCCGGCGAAGCGGCTCTGTATATACTTATTTCGCTTTTCCCGTTTTTTATGTTTCTGCTGACTTTACTCCAGTATCTTCCGTTTACTCAGGCGGAGCTTATGGAAATGCTGGAAAGATCATTGCCTCACGCGGTAAATACATATCTTGCCGACATATTAAATGAGCTTTATTCAACTTCGGGAACTGTGCTGTCGGTAACCATCGTTCTGACATTATGGACCGCGTCGAGAGGGATACTTACGGTTTACCGCGGACTCAACGCCATTTACGGCATAGAGGAGACCCGAAACTATTTCGTTATCAGGTTCCGCTCCATGATCTACACGCTGCTTTTCAGCATTATGCTGGTCATGCTGCTGGGGCTCTATGTTTTCGGCAATCAGATATATCATAGTATTCAGGAGCATTTTCCGGCCATTCTGCAGAACAGGACTGCGCTGGTTGTAGTTTCATTCCGTTCTACCATTGGCGCGACGGTTCTTATCATGATATTTCTGGTCATGTACAACTTCATGCCCAACCGCAGATCAAGGATCTTAAGCCAGTTGCCCGGAGCTGTCATTGCCGGCATCGGCTGGGTAGGCTTCTCCAATCTGTTTTCCCTCTATATCGACAATATGGGAGTCATGACCGCCACTTACGGAAGCCTTACCACTGCGGTACTGTGTATCATATGGCTCTATATCTGTATGATGATCTTCTTTTTCGGAGCAGAGGTCAATTCAGTCCTGGAGCTCCCCGGGACGAAAGAGGCTATACAGAGGATCTTCCCGAAAAAAACACGCCTTCCCCGTAAAGAGGAAGGCGTTGAGTAAGTTTTATCCACGCTTTATCATCTGCCGAGTCTTTCTTTCAGCTGAGCGCCGAGTTCTTCATATCCGGGCTTGCCTAAAAGCGCGAACATATTTTTCTTATAGGATTCTACGCCCGGCTGGTTGAACGGATTTACTCCGAGAATGTATCCGCTCACTCCGCAGGCAAACTCAAAGAAGTAGAATAACTGTCCCAGCGAATACTCGCTCCTGTCGGGAATGGTCACCCCAAGCTGGGGCACTCCGCCATCGGTATGGGCAAGCTTTGTTCCTGCCATGGCGCTCTTATTTACGAAATCAACGCTCTTGCCTGCCAGATAATTGAGACCGTCCAGATCCACTTCTTCTTTTTCAAGCAATATCTCGCAGCCGGCATCTTCAAGCTCCATGACCGTCTCAAAAAGAGTTCTTGCTCCGTCCTGAATAAACTGTCCCATCGAATGAAGATCAGTGGTCAGATCAACAGAAGCCGGGAAAATACCCTTCTGATCCTTGCCCTCGCTCTCTCCGTAGAGCTGTTTCCACCATTCGGACACAAAGTGAAGCGAAGGTTCGTAGTTCGCAAGGATCTCTATTCCTTTACCCTTGCGCAGCAGTATATTTCTGGTGGCCGCGTACTGAAGCGACGCATTATCCTCATAAGGAGCGTTCAGGCACAGTTCGCGCATGGCTGCCGCGCCTTCCATGAGCCGGTCAATATCGGCTCCGCTGACAGCGATCGGAAGCAATCCTACAGCGGTAAGTACCGAGAAACGGCCTCCCACATCATCCGGTACTACGAAGCTTTCATATCCTTCTTCTGTAGCGACTTTCTTCAATGCCCCACGTGCCTTGTCAGTAGTGGCATAAATACGCTTACCAGCTTCTTCCCTGCCATACTTGTCGATAAGCATCTTCTTGAATACCCTGAACGCGATCGCCGGCTCGGTGGTGGTTCCCGACTTGCTTATCATGTTTATCGAAAAATCGCGGTCTCCTATGACTTCCTTCAGATGCGCCATATAGGTGGTCGAAATGGAATTACCCACATAGTAGATCTCGGGAGTCTTGCGGATATTCTTTGATACGGTATTGTAAAAGCTGTGGCGGAGGAATTCGATGGCAGCCCTTGCCCCGAGATATGATCCGCCTATGCCGATAACAAGCAGCACTTCCGAATCACTGCAGATCTTCGCGGCCGCTTTCTTGATGCGCGCGAACTCATCCTTGTCATAAGCTACCGGCAGGTCGATCCAGCCCAGAAAATCATTGCCGGCGCCGGATCTTGAAACCAGCTGTTCCTTAGCCTGCATGCACAGACCTTTCATATTGGCCAGCTCATCTTCCGAAATAAAACATTTTGCGGCAGTGTTATCAAATCTTACATTTTTCATGTCCATTCTCCTTGTAGATTTATTATTTAATTCAGTTATACCCATTTACGAAAACGGCATTTGTTTTTGGTAACGAGTATAATCTTAATCCAACTTGAACCATTTTTCAATACCTTACATTATTACCCATCAGTCCGGATATGACAAGAGCATGTGCCTCGTAAGTTCCGATAAGCGCGGCATGGTTATCTTTTACATATGCGGCATCGTTCGCCTTGGCCGCTGCTTCAAGCTTCTGGGCTATCTCAAAGACCCTTGTGTCGCCTACGGTTTTGGCGGTACTCTTTAACGCGTGGACTTTTATCGCGTACATCTCCAGATCGTTTCCGGCAAAGGCATTCTCAAGTTCTTCCTTTCTTGCGGGAAGGCTTGAATTATAGTCTGACAGGATCTCCATGTAGAAGTCCGCGTCACCCGCGCAATAGCTGAGTCCGTCTTTGGTGCTTATTCCGTTGTCATTCAGAGCCTGCTCTATGTCGGAAATACTGACTTCCGCTTTGTTTGAGTCGCTGTCTTCCGGCTCAAATTCCAATACTTCATCACCCGGACCGCCCGGCTCAAACTCCAGAACTTCCGCGGAAGACGTTTCTGCGGCTTCTGCCTTATGACTTTCTGACACTGCTTTTTTTGTATCTGTACTCTGCGCGGTCTTTGACGAGCGTTTTCTGACCTCTGTGATCTCTTTGGGAAGATACTTAAGCAATGCTTCTTCAAGCGCCTTGATCTCCACAGGCTTTGACAGATAATCATCAAATCCCGCGGCAAGATAGCTCTCCCTTGCTCCCACAACGGCGTTTGCCGTCAGCGCAATGACCGTGGTCGCGTCCGGTACGATATTCTGTTCCTTCGCTTTTTGCAGTGTCTCAATTCCGTCCATTTGAGGCATCATGTGATCAAGAAGGACCATATCGTAAGTATTTGATCCCATGAGTTTTAAGGCTGCCTCGCCGGACTCTGCCATATCCGGGACGATACCGTTCTGTTTGAGCAGGTTTTTGATGACCTTCAGGTTCATGGAATTGTCATCTACAGCAAGCACACGTGCCTTAGGCGCGTAAACATAAGTTTCGTCTTCGGCTTTTTGCGCCTCCTCTCTGATCTTTGCCCTGAAATCACCGATGGGTGAAGCGTCCTCTATACGCTGTACCACTTCAAAGGAAAATTCCGAACCCTTCCCGTACTCGCTGTGAACCTCCAGTTTTGAGCCCATCATATCGAGCAGTTTGGTAACGATAGCCATTCCCAGACCGGTACCCTCGATATTCCTGTTTCTGGTCTCGTCAAGCCTGGTAAAGGATTCGAAAAGCCTGCCCAGATCCTCTTCCTTGATGCCCATGCCCGTATCTTTCACTTTAAATCCGAGGCTTATGGACTCATCATCCAGTTTCCTGCCTGAGACAAACATATCCACCTGTCCTTCGGCAGTATACTTTACAGCATTGGTGAGCAGATTAATGACCACCTGGGATACTCTCATGTCGTCACCGTAAAGAGATGAAGGAAGCTGCTCATCGATATGCACCTCAAACGCGAGGCCTTTGTCGGCGGCGCGCTGATCCACCGAATGGATCAGGTTGTTCAGCATGGATGCGGTATCGTATCTGACAGGTATGATCTCCATCTTTCCTTCCTCGATCTTGGAGAAATCGAGTATGGAATTGATAAGGCCGAGCAGGTTTTTGCCGGCTGTCTGAATATTGCCCGCATACTCCCTTATGTCCGCGTCCGAAGATTCCCTGAGGATCATCTCATTCATTCCCAGCACAGCATTGATGGGAGTCCTGATCTCATGCGACATCTGCGCGAGGAAACGCGATTTGGCCTTGCCGGCGGTAACGGCCGCGTCTGCTGCCTGTACCAGTTTATCGTTAGCCTCCTCCTGCCATTCTATGAAGCGGCTTATCAGAGCTATCACAGAACCGACAGCCAGGATGAGCATGATCAGGAATACGATGCCCATGATGATAACATAGCCGTAGACGCTCAACCATCTTTGTACAACGATAACGGTAAAGTTCGAAATTTCACTCTTTTGAGAAAAACATGATACATAACTGCCGTCGTAGTCCTTCATGCCGAATTCATCACCTTCATGGTAAACATTGGCATAGGCGGTATCTTCGATATTTATACAGTTGTCGGCACTGATCTCAAATGCCTTGTTGGGGTGATTTATAATATTACCGTTCTGGTCAACGAGAAAGGCATATCCATCACTGTTGTAACTGTCATCCAAAACATCCACAAGCTTGTCCAGATAGCAGTCTATCGCGAAAATACCGAGGAAATCACCTGCATTTGAGTAAACCGTTCTTGAAAAAGTTATACAGTACAGACCAGTCTGAGCGTCATAATATGGCGCGGAAATACTGTAACCGTCCCCGGAACGCTCGGTATCAATATACCATTGACGGGTTTCTACCCTGTATTCCGGTTCCGGAACCCATCCGTTGTTCATGATCACGGGATAATCGGTTCTGTAGGGATTGCCGATATAGCAATAAGAGAATTCATTGTAGTTCTTTCCGATATCATTCAGCCATTTCACAGCCGAATCATAATCATCCAGAACCTCGGGCGTTGCCGCGATAACATCAGTAAACATACGCAGGATGCTCTGGTTCTTCAGCACCCACTGAGTCAGTTCCGCGTTGTACTTATCAGCTTCCCTGCTTATGCGTACCTTGCCCCATCTGGCTGAGGTGGTAACGCAAAGCACCAGTCCTATGCTGAGCGCGGTAAACAGTATGGCTATGATGCCGTTTCTGATAAAGCGGCTGGACATCGAGAGTTTCCTGCGCCCCTTGTCCAGATCCTGATCAGTTTCTTCCTCTCCGCTCTTTAAAATGCTCGAATAAGAAAGGAGATTGTCCATCATCTGGCTCAGGCGTTTACCGGTTTCCCTGATCTCCCTTATCGACTCATCCGAGCCGGAATCCCCTTCCCTGATCATCCTGTCGCTGGTATTTACTATATCATTGATAGGGATGGTAAGATCCTTCGACAGTCCCAAAATGAAGTTTTCAGCGGTAGCTAGCGTATTTTCGGCTTTTTCCTGATTGTTTATGCTCACCAGATAGAATACTACGATAACCACTACCATCAGAAGGTCGATAGTACTTACCATTACCATCTGTCTGTAAATATCGGCATAGAATGTGTTTGAATCCACAACAAGGATCAACTGCCAGCCATTGCTGGTCTCATTGCTGAAAACTATCCTGTCTGTACCCAAAACCGATATGGTAAAGCTCTGGTGCTCACGGGATGCCTTAACCCTTTCATATATCTCCAGATATTCGGGCAGGGCTTCCTTCATGCTCATGCCCTGCTTCGACACATCCGAACATCCTACAATGGTCCCGTCACTCGTGGCTATGATCGC
>JAILRI010000077.1 GCA_024698555.1 Lachnospiraceae bacterium | reverse complement strand
AGTTATTTCGCGATCGATGTACTAGCTGCCTCCTGCTCGATTTCAAGGTTATCTTCAAAATAAGGGATGAACGAAGATATTTCTATCGCTTTGTCCTTCCTGCACCTTTTATCTTCTCCACCATCGCATTGTCCACACGGTAGGATTCCTTCATTTTCTGCAATGCCTTGTTATAGGTCCATTCGTCGAGCTTATTGTCCGGAGAAAGCATATAGGCCAGGCACTTGTCGGGATACTTGGCCATGATGGTGGCTACAGCCCACGCAACGCCCATCTTTGCGTAAAAATCTTCGATATAAAGGCTATTTATCACTTCTATCACCCGGTCTATATATTTGTCAGTCAGAAACTGGCTCATGAGCATGACCGCCACGACCCTTACCTCAAATTCACGATGGGAATCCCTGTATTTCATCAGCAGATCGAAGGTTTCATCAGGATATTTCCTTGCAATCTTGAAGGTCTGGCAGAGAGAGTCACTTACAGACCAGTCATGGATCGTAGGAATAAAGGTGTCTAAATAGGATAACAGCACCCGGATATCGTCTTTGGCATAGCCGATCACAAACGCATGCAGTGATTCCAACTCGTAGGTATCCATGGGATTATGATCGAGAAATCCCCTGTAATCCTCCTTTGCGATCCTTTGTGCCAGCTTTCTCATAATGGGAATACGCACACCGATGCAGGGCTTTGCCGTAGGATTCAGCTTTTTAAAAAATTCGGCGTTTTTCGGGTCCGCGTGTGCGGCCAGTTCGGCTCTTATTTCTTGTATGTCCATAATATAGTTCCAGATAGTTATTCCCTTTTTTCTATGGGTATCAACTCAAATGATTTTTAAGGCTGTGGTAAACTTGGCAGAAGGAGCGGCGACAGCCTGGGCACGGCGACATCCTCTGGTACAACGTTCGCGAAATAACCGGACTAATGCGCAGAATTCTTTCACGAGAGTGTGAGCTGTCCGAATACCTCGCCCAGTCCCATATGAAGCACCAGATCCGCCTCATTGTCATAGGCAGTGGTTGACTTATTGATCAGCACCAGTCGTTTGCCGCGATAGTAGTTGACCAGACCCGCGGCAGGGTAGACTACGAGCGAAGTTCCGCCGACGATGAGCATATCTGCCTGCTGTATATAATCAACAGATCTGTTCCAGGTATAATCATCAAGTCCTTCCTCGTACAGCACCACGTCAGGCTTGATGATCGCGCCGCAATCCGGGCAGCAGGGGATGTAACGGCTGCCGTCGGATTCGGAAGCTTTGCCGCTTCCGGAGTCATCTCCTGAAGTGCCTGTGTTTAGAGACTTGTCGATCAGGTCTTTTACCTCGTCACCGGAGAAGAATCTGCGGCACTTGGTACAGTGATTTTTCGCGACCGTTCCGTGGATCTCGTAAACCTCTTTACTTCCTGCTTTCTGGTGCAGTCCGTCGATATTCTGCGTGATAACGGCTTTGAGTTTGCCGGCGCGCTCCAGTTCGGCGAGCTTTAAATGGGTGATATTGGGCTCTACGCCGTCTATAAGGATCTTATCCCTGTAAAAACGGTAAAATTCCGACGGTCTCTTGACAAAAAACGTGTGACTGAGGATCGTTTCAGGAGGAAAATCGTATTTCTGGTTATACAGTCCGTCCACGCTCCTGAAGTCGGGTATGCCGCTTTCAGTCGATACTCCGGCGCCTCCGAAGAAAACGATGGAGTGGCTGTCCGCCACCATTTGGTTGAATTTCGCTAACAATTCAGTTTTCTCGTCCATGCTATCCTCCTGTCGTCATGCGATCTGTTATTTCACTTGTCTTTTTATATGTTCGTTTTAATCCCCCGGTTCATTCTCCGGCAACAGGTATGTTATCGAAGCATACCGCCAGAGGCCCCTCATAGCCGTCTTCCACCTGAGTTTCCTTAGATAACAGCATGGAAGCCTGTGTATCAATGATACTTCCGTTGACAGAGCCTCCGGTCACGGGGGTTACCTTTTCTCCGTCAAACAGGAACGCAAGTCTGATCTCGCCTCCGAAATGCCCGGTAAAGTCATCCATCTGGAAATCAGAGAAATTAACGACCTGCAGATACGGCTGTTTCTTCATTTCTTCTACACTTGTCGAACCGGCGTCAACCCTGATGCTGCGATAGTAACCGGTGGGCTCTGTGCCGATATATCTGGAAAAACGTACGTTTCCGTAATAGGTTTTGAGCACGCCCCTGTCCAGGAGCCGGCGTTCGATCATAGGTGTGCCCTCATCGCTGAAAGGTACGCTCGGAACCAGCGTGATGCTTAAAAAGTCCCCGGTGATCGTGGTATTACCGCCATCCGCAGTTTTGGCCTGGACATTTTCATCCGGCTTAAAGCT
>JAILRI010000203.1 GCA_024698555.1 Lachnospiraceae bacterium | reverse complement strand
ATCTGGCTTTGAAGCATCTTGTATTCCAGATCGCGCTTTTGTTTTTCATTTTCAACACGGCTGTCAAGCAGCTTGGAAACACTTTCGGAGAGGTCATTTATTCCTTTCCCGATCTCACCTATCTCGTGTTCGGCCTCTATTGTTACGTCCCTTGAAAAGTCACCCTCAGAGATCCTGCCTATTTTGACGCGTATACGTGAGAGCGGCTTATGTATCAGGTCATTCATCATCTTTACCATGATAAGCCCTATACCTACAAGGCCGATAAGAATGGCCAGCATGATCAGCCAGAAGATTCCCACCTGTCTGTCGGTTTCTTTGGATGATACGGTTTGCGCCAGATAGCAGTCATTCATTAAAAGAGGATAGACGATAACAGTTTTTTTGCCATCCGGAGTTTCCACTCTGTACACATTGGTCACATCTGAGGAGATATCGGACTGATCCTCAAGGATCCTGTACCGGGCATCGGTCTCTTCAATCGAATTGCTGCCAAGCTGATACAGATGCTCGCCCATTCCAAGATACAGGTTACTGCCTTCCTCCATATAGTAGGAGGGAAGCTTTGATGTTATCATGTCACATGATATTTCCATGAAGAGAAATCCGCCCTGATTTGAACGGAACTGATAGGATATCGGTCGTATCAGAGGTATCACGTATTTTACATTCTTGCCGCGAAGAAAAGGATCTGCGATAACTCCCTCCGAAAAATCATAATTATCGGCAGAAACCATGGAATCGTAATAGGGAAGATCCTTTATCATACTGATCAGATCAACCGATGTGGAATAACTCGCCTGACAGGCCTGAAGATAGTGCTCGTCTGTGGCAACTATTACGCGGGGCATGAAACCGCTGGAAGAATTATTCTGATATTCCTCAAACAGACGGTCATAGGTGGCAACACTGAGCACAGAACCCGGCTCGGGACTTGCTTTGATGTATTCCGCAATGTCGGAACTGCCCTGACAAAAGCGCGCCATCCTGTACACATCCTGGATATTTTCATTGATGGAATCGCCGAGCATCCTGAGGTTGGATTCGGCGGAACCGATGAGACTGCTCTGCATATATTTATGAAAAAAGAAATAACTTGCAGCAGCTATAACAAGACACATTCCGAGGATACTCGAAAGTGTCGTGAACATGATCCGTCTCTGAATTTTGCCTATTTTAAATGAATTTTTCATACGCATGAAAATATTATAACATAATATATGAAGAAAGCATTTGCCAAAGTAACGTATGTAAAAATTGTATATGAAATCTAAAAATATTATATTTAAGAGGAGGGAGGCCCGGATCAACTTCATAAAATTTTTTTATGGAATCGGAAATTTTTTCATGTTTATTTGATATCGAAACTGATAAGTTATCAGTGTAGACATTGTCTTGAACCGAATTAAAAGACATGTTGATCAGGGTTAAACATAAAGGAGGAAAAGCTATGAAAAAGAAAGTAATCAGTTTGCTGATGAGCGCAGCAGTGGCTGCATCATTACTTGCCGGATGCGGCGCACAGCCTGAACCTGCACCTGCAACTGAGACACCTAAGACAGAGACAAAGGAAGAGACGCCTGCAGCAGAAGTTGAGGAAGAGACTCCTGCAGTAGAGGAAACAGTTGAAGCAGAACCTGTTACTCTGAAGTGGGCAATCTGGGATGAAAGCACCACACAGTACTGGGGTGATATCAAGAGTGCGTATGAAGCAGCACACTCAAACGTTACCATCGAGATGGTAGACCTCGGATCAACCGATTACATGACAGTCCTTGCAACAGAATTATCAGGATCGGGAAGTGATTTTGACGTTGTTACCATAAAGGATGTACCCGGATATGCGACACTGGTACAGAAGAATGCGATCATTCCCCTTGATGATTATATCGCAGCTGACGGCATTGATCTTGGCAAATATGCCGGAGCTACCGACCAGGTAACAGTAGACGGCAAGCTTTATGAGCTGCCTTTCAGAAATGATTTCTGGGTACTGTTCTATAACAAGGACATCTTTGATGCCGCAGGCGTTGACTATCCTACAAACGATATGACATGGGAAGAGTATGATGAGCTCGCAAGACAGGTAACCGATACAACATTCGGTTCACAGATCTACGGAACACATTATCACACCTGGAGATCCACAGTTCAGCTTTGCGCTGTTCTTGACGGAAAACACTCCATCCTTGATGGAAATTATGATTTCATGAAACCTTATTATGAGATGGTCCTCAACCAGGAAAAAGATGGTGTATGCAGAAAGTACACAGATCTTAAGACTGAGGGACTTCACTATTCAGCAGCTTTCTCAGGCGGCGATGTTGCAATGCTCAACATGGGTTCATGGTTCATCGCAACAATGATAACAAACCTCAAGTCAGGCGAGTATGATTCTTCACTCTGCGGCAACTGGGGTATTGTTAAGTATCCTCATGCAGACGGCGTTCCCGCAGGTTCTACACTTGGAACGATCACCGGCCTTGCTGTAACATCAGCAAGTGATACTCCCGATGCAGCATGGGATTTCGTAAAGTGGGTAAGCGGTGAAGAAGGTGCAGCTGTTATGGCTTCATCAGGTAACTTCCCTGCTATCATGACAGAAGAGGTTAAGGCTGCCATCACAGGTCTTGACGGATTCCCGACTGATGATGCTTCCAAGGAAGCTCTGAACGTTTCCAACCTCTATCTTGAGGTTCCTTACGGAGAGAACGTTTCCGAGATCAACTCAATCCTCGACAGCTATCACGGATCTATCATGACCGGTGAGATGAGCATTGATGACGGAATCGCAGCAATGAATGAAGAAGTTTCAGCGCTCCTTAAATAAGCGCTGAATGAACGGACGGAAAAGGTGGGATCAAACGCCCACCTTTTCTCGGATTAAAAGTAATAAGATCTGACGGAGAGACTGACAGATGAATAATATGACAGCAACATCCAAAAGTATACAGATTGAAAATCTGCAGAACGCTCTTACCGAGACAATAGAAAGAGTGCATGCGGAAAAGGATGATCGCAAAAAGAAAAAGCTGATACTTGAGATATCCAAATATAACAGCAAACTAAATAAGCTAAAGAGCGGAAAGCTGCTGAGCAGACAGGCCCAGAGGGATCTGATCGCGTATTCCTTCATTGCTCCGAACTTCATCGGATTCTGTGTATTTACGCTGATCCCCATAGTGTTTGCATTTGCACTTGCATTTATGAAGTGGGACGGCTCAAATCCCATCACTTTTGAGGGCATCAACAACTTCAAGAGGCTGTTTGGGGATACATTCTTCAAGGCCGCACTTAAAAACACAATAATATACTGTGTCGGAACCGTGCCGCTTACAATGGTTGCCTCATTGGCTCTGGCCATAATCCTCAACCAGAAGGTGGTCGGCCGCGGGATATTCAGAACGCTGGCATTTTTCCCCTATGTAGCTTCGCTGGTAGCTATTACATCTGTCTGGAAAATGCTGTTTCATCCGTCAAAAGGACCTATCAATAATATTCTTTACACATTTTTCCATGTACCCCAGGAGAGTCTTCCTCAGTGGTTTTCGGGCACCTTGTGTGTTATTTCGATGATACTGTTCTCGGTATGGAAATACATGGGTTACTACATGGTGATCTATCTTGCGGGACTGCAGGGAATACCCGGAGAGCTCTATGAAGCTGCAGCGCTTGACGGAGCCGGTACATGGAAGCAGTTCAGGTATATTACCTGGCCTCAGCTTAGCTCCACCACGTTTTTTGTTGTCGTAATGCTTACGATAAACTGCTTTAAAGTATATGATATCGCTGTCATGCTGGCCGGCGGCGGAAGCGGAGAGCTTACCACCTCGGCTACGGTACTTGTATATTACATCTATCAGAAAGCCTTCATTG
>JAILRI010000026.1 GCA_024698555.1 Lachnospiraceae bacterium | reverse complement strand
ACATGATCGAGTCCGCCGAAGCCGATATCGTATGCCCAGCCGTCGCCGCCGAGGATCCATACGGACTTCTTCGACAGATACTGCTTCTTGGCCAGAACATCCTTGCTAAGCTCGCAGCCTGCTGCTGCGCCCTTCTCAAGCTCTGCAACCAGAGCCTTCGCGGCTGCGGGATTCTCCTTGGTGGAATCCTTGGTTTCAAGGAACTTCGCGATAGCGTCCTTAACTGATGCGGGAGTATCATCCTTGGCAGCCAGTTCGTTCAACTTGGCGATAGCCTGGTCGCGTAAGAGCTTCTGGCCGAGATACATACCGAGACCATGCTCAGCGTTATCCTCGAACAGTGAGTTAGCCCATGCGGGACCCTGCTTGGAGTCTTTATTAACGGTGAAGGGTGATGTAGCAGCGGGGCCGCCCCAGATGGACGAACATCCGGTAGCGTTCGAGATGTACATCTGCTCTCCGAAGAGCTGTGTGATGAGCCTTGCGTAAGAAGTCTCCGCACAGCCTGCGCATGAACCAGAGAACTCAAGGAGGGGCTGATTGAACTGTGAACCCTTAACGGTGTTCTCAGCAGGAGCCTCAGCCTTGCGGCCAACATTGGCAACAAGGTAATCAAATACAGGCTGCTCGTCAAGCTGCGATTCCTGAGGAACCATCTTGATAGCCTGAACCTTGTCGGGACAAACGGTAACGCACTCGCCGCAGCCCATACAGTCAAGAGGCGATACGCTCATGGTGAACTTGTACTGGCTGGCCTTAGGCTTGGTGTCAGCGAGCTTGATGTTCGAAGGAGCTGCCTTAACCTCATCCTCGGAAAGCATGTAAGGACGGATGGTAGCATGTGAACATACAAATGCGCAGTTATTACACTGGATACACTTCTCAGGATCCCACTCAGGAACCATAACTGCGGTTCCGCGCTTCTCGTAAGCAGCGGCGCCGAGCTCGAACTGTCCGTCAGCCCTGTCTGCGAATGCGGAAACAGGAAGTGAATCGCCGTCCATAAGAGCGATAGGATTCATGAGCTTCTCTACCATCTCAACGGTAGCGGCACGGCCCTCAAGCTTCTTAGGCTGGGGATCTGCAGCGGGATTAGCCCACTCTGCGGGGATATTAACCAGGTGAAGAGCGTCCTTGCCCTGGTCGATAGCCTTGCAGTTCATGTCAACGATATCCTGGCCCTTCTTGGAGAACTTCGCAACTACCTTCTCCTTCATGTAGTTGATAGCCTCTTCGGCGGGAAGTACTTTGGCCAGAGTAAAGAATGCGGACTGAAGAACTGTGGAAGTACGCTTACCCAGACCGATCTTGCCTGCGATATCAACAGCGTCAACGGTATAAACCTTGATGTTGTTCTCAACGATGTATTTCTTGGCTGCGGCATTGAGATGCTGGCCGAGTTCTTCATCGCTCCACTGGCAGTTGATCAGGAAGGTTCCGCCGGGCTTAACGTCCTGAACCATCTTGTAGCCCTTGATGATGTAGCTCTGGTTATGACATGCAACAAGGTCTGCCTGATTGATGTAGTAAGGGCTCTTGATGGGCTTATCACCAAATCTTAAGTGGGAAATGGTGATACCGCCGGTCTTCTTCGAGTCATACTGGAAGTAAGCCTGAATATATTTGTCGGTGTGGTCACCGATGATCTTTGTCGAATCCTTGTTGGCACCAACGGTTCCGTCGCCGCCGATACCCCAGAACTTACACTCAACGGTGCCTGCTGCTGAGGTAATGGGTGCGGGCTTAACCTCGGGGAGTGACAGGTTCGTCACATCATCAACGATACCAATGGTAAAGCGTGACTTCGGAGCATCCTTAGCCAGCTCGGTGTAAATAGCAAATACAGACGAAGGAGGAGTATCCTTCGAACCAAGTCCGTAACGGCCGCCGGTAAGAACGATGTCATTGAGACCAGCCTCACGAAGAGTGGTAGCAACATCAAGGAACAGAGGCTCACCGAGTGAACCGGGCTCTTTGGTCCTGTCAAGAACAGCGATCTTCTTAACCGACTTAGGTAATACCTTAAGCAGAGATGCGGAAACCCATGGTCTGTACAGACGAACCTTGATCAGGCCGACCTTCTCGCCCTTTGCGGTAAGGTAATCGATAACCTCTTCACATACGTCACAGATGGAGCCCATGGCTACGATCACGCGGTCAGCATCAGCTGCGCCGTAGTAGTTGAACAGATCGTAATCGGTGCCGAGCTTTGCGTTGACCTTCTTCATGTACTTCTCAACTACTGCGGGAAGTGCCTCGTAAACGCTGTTGCACGCTTCACGATGCTGGAAGAATACGTCGCCGTTCTCATGAGAACCGCGCATAGCGGGTTTCTCAGGATTAAGAGCATGCTCACGGAATGCTGCTACAGCATCCATGTTGGTCATCTCTTTCAGATCTGCGTAATCCCAGGTCTCGATCTTCTGGATCTCGTGGGATGTACGGAAACCGTCAAAGAAATTAAGGAAAGGAACCTTGCCCTCGATAGTGGACAGATGAGCCACTGCGGACAGATCCATTACTTCCTGGGGATTGGTCTCTGCAAGCATTGCGAAACCGGTCTGACGACATGCGTAAACGTCGCTGTGATCGCCGAAGATATTCAGCGACTGGGTAGCTACAGTACGTGCTGATACGTCAAATACGCAGGGAAGCTGCTCGCCGGCGATCTTGTACATATTGGGGATCATGAGGAGCAAGCCCTGTGAAGCGGTAAATGTAGTAGTAAGCGCGCCTGCTGCAAGTGAACCGTGAACGGCACCTGCTGCACCGGCTTCTGACTGCATCTCCACAACCTTTACCTGGTTGCCGAAGATGTTCTTGCGTCCCGCTGCCGACCACTGGTCAACCTGGTCAGCCATGGGGCTTGAAGGCGTGATGGGATAGATCGCCGCAATGTCGGTAAATGCATACGCGACATGAGCCGCAGCGGTGTTGCCATCCATAGATTGTTTAGCTCTGGACATAAAAAACCTCCTTGAAATGATAGGGTCATAGTAACGCCTGATATGCGGTACCGGGCACTGTTCTCTCGCTTATCGCACAAAAACAGCCTTTGGTACGCACGAACGGCGGAACACGCCATTTGAAAACATTGTACCACGAAAGGCTGTTTTTGTAAAGAAAGAGAACAAAATAAATTTTTAAGGGGCCGCCGCACTAAATGATTAATCATCTGATGGATGCCCTTTTTCTATTCAAATCTCAAATCAACACCGTCCTGCTTTATATGACCGCAAATCGAAAAATCTCAAATGCAGTCACTCATCCGTCCTGCTTTATATGACTGCAAATCGAAAAATCTCAAATGCAGTCACTCGACCACGCTGCTTTATATGACCGCAAATCAAAAAATCTCAAATGCAGTCACTCGGCCACTCTGCTTTATATGACTGCAAATCAAAGAAATCTCAAATGCAGTCACTCGGCCACTCTGCTTTATATGACTGCAAATCGAAAAATCTCAAATGCAGTCAATTTCCGGATAGATAGTATACAATGGGGCCGCCGCACTTTTCTTAGTGCGACAGCCCCATAAAAATTTGTCCGAAATAATCAGTATGATAAAACAAGCATACATCAACCGGTCTGTAAAAAACAATATTTATCAGTCCATAAATAACAATATTTACACAGTCCGTAAAAAACAATATTTACTCAGTCCGCAAAACTCAGTCCGTCAAATAACTGGTACAGCGAGGTCCCGTCCAGGGTCGTATACTCCCACCACCATTCATACTCATCATCATAGACTCTCTTGATGCGCAGCCTTACCATCTCATCTCCCATATGGAAATCAACATAGGAGCTCAGATCGGTCCTCCATTTGAGAAGCTGCGTGCCGGCGGTTGCCGTAAACTCTCCCGCTTCCTTACCGTAAGCGTCAAGCCTTATCATGGGCAGGTCTTCCTTTAGAGTGATTTCGCCGCCCACGCTGTCATAGCCCCAGAACAGGTAAAAATCATCCGCGGGATGGATCTCGCCGTCATCGCCCATGTAATAATGCATGGTGCAGAAATCCGTCCCCATCACATCCGTGCGCAGGCTCATATGCATATACATAGGATCGTAAGTGGCTCTTTCGTTAAAATCCAGTCCGGAATCCGCAACCTGCACTATATCGCCGTATGAATTATCCTCTTTTTCAGGATCATAGCCGTTCTTCGCGAGATCTATACGGTAAATGATCGTGCTGTCATCGTCGCTGTCATGCCAGTAGGTAAGATAGATATAATCCTTTCCTCCGGCGTGGATATACGCGCAGTACATATCGTAAGCATCATATTCCAGATCAAAAGTCTTCGATATGGGATTCTCGTTCAGGTAGAAGGTGAGCCCCCCGATATCCTCGTATTCATTGATATAGTCAGGGTAAATATCGACTCTGTTAACTATGCCGTCATCCCCCATATCGGATATGACCCTGTAAGTTCCGTCCATGCGTACCATGTAGTTTTCCGGAGCCTGCAGGTACTTGTCATCGAACAGCTTCTCATTGCCCTTAAAGGGAATATCTATCCTGTCCTGCCAGGATACGCTGCCGTACTCATAGGGATTGAGATAAACGGTCAGATAATTGTATCCGACCTCATAAGACATAAAATCTTCGTCAAAATTCTCATTCAGCAGCGAACGCAGCGACCCGGTTTCGTAAGCGTCATTAAGCGCGACGATCCTGTCATACACCAGATCAATGAATGCCTCCTTGTCTTTAACTATGTTCTTGAGCAGTACATCCTTTCCGGTAAGAGGGTCAAAGCACAGGCACATAGTGCCATAGTTGCCGTGCGCGCCGCCCAGATAATAGTAATAGCTGTATGCAACGCATACCAGATTGGTATCCGACCTGACCACGTTCATGCTCTCAGAGCGGAAGGGTTCCTGTCCGTCCCACGCGTCAGCCTGAGCCTGCCTGATCTCCTCCATCTTCTCGTCCGCGCCTGCCAGCCTGTTTTCATAAAACGTATTGAATTTATCGTTCAGTTGCGGATAGAGATCACCGTATCCATCGACGATCACCGGATAGTCAAATGAATAATAGCCGTTTCTTTCATTCTTTTCATAATCCCAGTCGGAGTCATAATAGTTCCAGACTGCGATCGGGATGACCGCAGGCTTGATGCCGGATACGCCGGTCTGTCCTGCCGTCCCTGACTGACCCGCATCACCGTTTGCCCCTGCTCCCGAGCTCTGTCCGTTTTCAGAACCTTGCCCGGCCTCTCCGTTCTGCCCGTTACCGGTTCCTTGTCCGCCTTCTCCGTTCTGCCCGTTACCGGTTTCTTGTCCGCCTTCACCGTTCTGGCCGTTACCGCCGGTCTTTCCTGCCTCGCCAGCCGCTCCGGAAGTCCCTCCGTTTGTAGCCTCATCCTCTTTCTTAGGGTTCTCTCCGTCCTGCTTTTTCCCCGGATCATTGGTGTTCACTGCCGCCGTAGGCTTGTTGCCGTTGTTTCCGTTGCTATTGTCCTTGCCCTTTTTGCAGCCTGCAAGTGCCAGCACCATCACCAGTACCAGCATCACGGCAAGAACGCGTTTGATCATCATCCTATTCATCTTGTTCCTTCTCATCCTTAATTCTTCCTCCAGTTTTGATACTTTTAGTTGTATTTCATTTAAAAAGATACATACCTGTCTATCCTGCTATTATCATGATTTTTATAGTGCCTTTTCCTGCTTTTTATCCCGTATCTCTTGTTTTAAAAATTCAATTGCTCATATCATATCAGAGATTACCGGAATGATCCTGTCTAGACACTCTTTGCACTTGCGGACATTCTCCTCGTTTGCGTAGAAATTCTCACCGTCATACCTCGGTTTCTGCTCCCATTTTATAATAATGCCACTTTTATCAGAAAGCCATTTCAAATCCCCGATTATACCCTTTAACGGACTGAAAGCCGCATTCTCGCCGCTCTTTTTTTCTATAGTTTCGATCAGCAGATCTGCATTTTGTTCAAGGTCATGACCGGGATAATAATCCCGCCCCAACAGTTCAAGAGTTCCCTTTATAGCAAACTCGGCAGCCTGCTGCATATGATTGCAACAAGCCCGTAAATATCTGGTTTCTTCAGATCGTCTCACATATTTTTCAAAGCATTCTGTCGCCAGTTCATGCCAGGTAACAGCGTTTTCAATCATTGCGCTCATATACAAGTCTCCTTGTTTTCAGAACATTTTTATAGAACTGCTTCTTCTTGTCAAGATAATTCAATATTGATATATCCAGGTCAGACCCAAGAGACTTAACGAAGTTCTTGTGTATGGCATTCACGATGTCCTCATAATCCATCCCGGTCTTTTCCTTTATCTCCACCAGCACGTCAACATCTGAGCGAACATTGCAGCAGTTATTCGTTGATGACCCGTATATCCATATCCTCTTGATAAAATCAAGATCATTATTACTGACCAGTTCGTATACCTTCCTTTGTTTCAGCGGATGTATCTTGTCGATATTAAGCACAGACAAATACTTTCTGTCTATAACGTTGAAGGTCCTCACCTTGTCCATTTCGATTTCCTTAAAGGTCCTCCATCGATGCTGACTTTCTCCCGTTTCATTGGCTTCGTACTCATCATTCATGTCGTTATCTCCGGTAAATATGTAATAAAGCACACAAACTATAACATGTGTTACAATATGCAACGAAAGCCGTTTATAACTCGTCTATAATCGCTCTTTTCCATCATTTAGATATGACGTACAGACTCCCTTAGTCTAATTGGCCATCCAGCATTTATGAATTATTATAAGACCTGCTTGTAACAAATATGCTATCACAGATTCCGAATTCTTTCAACCGCTTTTCAACCCCTTCCTTGTGACTGCATTCATGCTTTTTCGATTTGCAGTCACCACCAGCATGCAATCCTGTTGACTACATTTCAGCTTTTTTGATTTGCAGTCACCACCAGCCTGCATTCCTTGTGACTGCATTTCAGTTTTTTCGATTTGCAGTCACCACCAGCCTGCATTCGTGTTGACTGCATTTCAGTTTTTTTGATTTGCAGTCACCACCAGCCGGCATTTCTTGTGACTGCATTTCCGTTTTTTCGATTTGCAGTCACTCATAGTTCTCCAGCCCAAATAATACTTGTGAAATAGAAGTTTAATGCCACATTCCATACTTTAAGGTCATTTAGTCCAATAATACTGCTGTAATTTTCTTTCGATGTCCCGAGTGTTTATAACTGTCTCTTCAGTTTCATAAGTCAGGATCAGACGCTCACCTTCAAATATTCCATTCTGCTCATAACCGTATATTTTCTTCACTGCGCTCCGAGCGTATACCGGATCATCCATACGTCCTTCATGTTCCCAATATATTTCCTTTCGGAGTCTTGGAGAAAAAAGCGTGAAATCCGGATAAACTGTCCCATAACCTTTGAGTAACAAAGGTTTCTCGTATTTGTACGGAATCTTATTCCTATAAAAATGATCCGCAAGAATCTTCTCAGACTTTGATCGAACCCGCTCGCCCCTCTCTGAAAGAATTACAATCGTCCCGTCCTGGAATTCCTTTCCCTTATAGGTCTCTTCCTCCCAATGGTTTAAAAGTTGATTCGCAGTCGGCTCTACCGGCTTGATCAAAGCCTGTCTCTCCAAGTTCATTGATGAATAGATTTGTTCGATTTCATCATCTGCGTAATCACGAAGAAGTCTGGAAATTTGATTAAGTCTAGTTTCCGCCTTTCGTATCACGGTTTCCTGATAAACTTTCTGGGCAAGTTGCCCGGGAAGCTCTTTGTTATCCTTAGGTATATATTTACCTAACCTGTCACCATTACAGTGATAAAATCTGACACGTCCACGATTATTTGAAATTCTCAAATACCCTTCAGGAAAAACCGAAACTTCAGATTTAACCTTGTGGATAACATCTTCCAAGTATTTCAGTTCTTCGATTAACATTTTCTTTAGTCCATACATAACATAACCTCCTGAATTTTTACTCTATATTTTTCTTCACAATCGCTCCTGCTTTGTGACTGCATTTCAGTTTTTTCGATTTGCAGTCACCACCAGCATGCATTCCTGTTGACTGCATTTCAGCTTTTTCGATTTGCAGTCACCACCAGCCGACTATCTTTGTGACTGCATTTCAGCTTTCTTGATTTGCAGTCACCACCAGCATGCAATCCTGTTGACTGCATTTCAATTTTCTCGATTTGCAGTCACCACCAGCCGGCCTTCCTTGTGACTGCATTTCCGTTTTTTTGATTTGCAGTTACCACCAGCCTGCATTCCTTGTGACTGCATTTCAGCTTTTTCGATTTGCAGTCA